>NZ_BAAALF010000278.1:0-7696 GCF_039528135.1 Kitasatospora nipponensis
GCCGCCTCGCCCCCCGCCGCACCGGGCGGTGCCGGTGCGTCCGCCGGCGGTACGTCCGGTGGCTCGTCCACCGCCTCGACGGCCGCCTCGCCCGGCGCGGGCTCCCCGGCCCCCGCCGCCGGCACGCCGAGCGGCGGGCCCGGGTCGGCCGCGAGCCCGCCCGCCGCCAGCCCCTCCGGTGCCCCCGTGCCGGAGGGCTACCAGCTGTACAAGGACTCGTCCGGCTTCTCCATCGTGCTCCCGCAGTGGCTGGCCTACGACAGCCAGGCCTCCAAGACCGGCAGCCACGTCTTCAGCGGCAACGGCCTGAACCTGCAGGTGGACTGGACCACGGAGCCCGGGCCGAGCGCGGTCGGTGCCTGGCGCACCGAGGAGCAGTCGGTCGCCCCCACGCTGACCAACTACCAGCGGATCCAGCTCCAGCAGATCAGCTACCGGCAGTGGAGCAACGCCGCCGACTGGGAGTGGACCTTCGGCGCCGACACCCGCAAGCGCTCGCTCAACAGGGGATTCGTCACCGGCAAGTACGGTTATGCCCTCTATTGGACGGCGAACGCCGCAGACTGGGACTCGGCCACCATCAGCACGGCCCGGCAGACCGGCTTCGACACCTTCCAGCCGGCGTCCTGAGCGAGAGGGGACGGCCATGCGAGCTGGCCCTGGCCAGACGGTGGCCGGTCGGTACCTGGTGACGGACCGCCCGGAGCCGGCCGATCCGCTCGGCACCCGCCGCCTCGCGGTGGACGGGCGCACCGGCACCCGGGTGCAGCTGGAGGCGCTGGAGCTGCCGGAACTGCTGGTGCCCGAACTCGCCGGCAGCGCCGACTTCGAGAGCAGCCGCTGGCTGGATCCGGCCGGGGTGCTGGCCGAGGTCGCCACGGTGATCGCCGACAGCCCGCCGCACGCCCGGCTGCGGCAGTCCTTCGACGTCGCCGCCGAGGCGGGCCTGATCTGGGTGGTCGAGGAGGAACCGACCGACTCCGCGCTGCCGGCGCTGCTGGCGGACGGCCCGCTGCCGCCGTACCGGGCGGCGGAGGTGGCCGCCGACCTGGCCCGGGCGCTGCAGGCCGTGCACGCCGGCGGGCGGGCGCACGGCAACCTCGTCGCCCGGCAGGTGACGCTCGGTGAGGACGGCGCGGCGCTGCTCGGCGGTCAGGCGATCGGCGCGGCCGAGGAGGCACTGGCACGGGTGCTGGGTGGCGCGGACGGGCGGCGCTGGGCCCAGGCGCGGGCCGGACTGGTGGGTGCCTGCGCCGAGCGCTGGCCGCCCGAGCTGCTGGCCGAGGCGGGGGAGGGCGGCGGCGCGGGCGCCCGCCCGGCCCCGGCCTTCGGCCCGGCGGGGGACAGCTGGGCGCTGGGGGTGCTGCTGCAGCGGATGCTGACCGGTCAGGGCCCCTTCCCCGAGCAGAGTCCGATCGCGCTCTTCGCCGCCGTGCGGGCCGCCCGCCGCACCGGCGCCGAGGGCTGCGGAGTGCTGCGCCCGCTGGTGGAGCGGCTGCTGGCGCCGGCGCCCGCCGACCGGCCGACCGCGGCCGAGGCCCGCGGGTGGCTCGGCGGCCTGCTGGTCGGCGTCCCCGAGCCGTACCGCGCCGCGCCCGCGGAACCGGCGGTGCTGCCGGTGCTGCGGCCCTCCTGGCCGCTGGTGCGGCGCCCGCGCGGGGAGCGGGCGGCGCCGGTCACGGAGCACGCCCGGCACGCCCGGACCCGCGGGGGCGGCCGGCGCGCGACGCTGCTCCCGGTGCTGCTGGTGGGCGGTGTCCTGGGGGCGATGGTGCTCGCGATGGCGGCGGTCGTGCTGCTCGCGGGCTGACGGCTCGTGCGCTGACGGCCCGCCCGGCCGAAGGGCGGGACGTCACAGCAGGGTCACGTGGCCGGGTCGCGATGTCGGTGCTTGCCAGGGGCGCCTAGGCTGTGGCACGGAACATTGTCCGAGCGGTGATCAGTTGTGTGGTGCACCGAAGAGGGGGAGCGGTCGCCATGGGTGGACAGGAGCAGGCCGAGGCCACGGCCGAGCCGGTCGTACCGCCGCAGCGCACCGATCACGCGCCCGGTAACGGCACACCGGCCAGACGCATGCTGGCGGAGCGTTACGAGCTCGGGGACCGGCTCGGCCGCGGCGGCATGGGCACCGTCTGGCGGGCCCGTGACCTGATGCTGGACCGCGAGGTGGCGGTCAAGGAGCTGACGGTCAACCACCTGCCGGAGGAGGACCTGGCCATCCTCCAGTCCCGGATGAAGCAGGAGGCCCGGGCCGCGGCCCGGATCAAGCACCCCGGTGTGATCACCATCCACGACGTGCTGGAGCAGGACGGCCGCCCGTGGATCGTCATGGAGCTGATAGACGGCCGCTCGCTGGCCGACGTGATCGCCCAGGACGGCACGCTCGCCCCGCGCGAGGCGGCCGAGGTCGGCGCCCAGGTGCTGGCCGCGCTGCACCGCGGCCACCAGCTCGGCGTACTGCACCGGGACGTCAAGCCGGCCAACGTGCTGCTGGAGCACGGCACCGGGCGGGCCGTGCTGCTGGACTTCGGGATCGCCAAGTTCGAGGGCGGCTCCGAGCTGACCCGCCCCGGTGACCTGGTCGGCTCGCCCGACTACCTGGCGCCCGAGCGCGCGCACGGCGAGCGGCCCGGTCCGGCCTCCGACCTGTGGGGCCTGGGCGCCACGCTCTTCGCGGCCGTCGAGGGGCAGTCCCCCTTCCGCCGCGACTCCCCGCTGAACACGCTGGCCGCGGTGGTCGCCGACCCGCTGCCGCCCTCGCCCAAGGCCGGCCCGCTGGGCCCGGTGCTGGCCGCGCTGCTGGAGAAGGACGCGGCCGACCGGCCGAGCGCCGACGAGGCGCAGCGGATGCTGCGCGAGGTGACCTCCGGGCACACGCTGGGGATCGCCCCGCTGCCGCGCGTCGAGCAGCGGGTGCCGACCCAGCTGGTGCCGGTGGTGGACCGCCGGCCGGCCGAGGCGGCGGACGCGCCGGTGGCCGCCGAGGTGCCGCAGCGCGAGGCGACGGCGCCCACCGGGGCGGGCGGGGCGGACGGTGAGCAGGTCACGGCCGGCTCACCGGCGCACACCCGGACCCGGGCCGACGCCCACGCGCCGACCCGGCCCCACGCCCAGGCCCCGGCCCGCTCCCACGCACCCGCGCACTCCCCGGCCCACTCCCCGGCCCCGGTCGGTCCGACCGCGGCCGCCCGCCGGCGTCGCAGCGGCCTGCGGGTCGCGCTGGACGGGCTGCTGGCGCCCGAGCTGAGCGGCGCGGTGGCCTTCGCGGTGGTCCGCTTCGGCGGGGCCGGCGACCACGCGGTGGCCGATCCGGGCTCCTCGGCGAGCACCCCCGGCGCGCCGCTGACCGACGAGCCGACCGGCGCCCCGGTGACCGCGGGCCCCCCGCCGAGCGGCTACCGCTGGCAGAGCGACGAGCTGGGCTTCCGCTTCCCGCTGCCGGTCGACGGCGGCACCTGGACGCGCACCACCAACCCCACCGGCAACGTCTACTACAGCCCGGACGGCCAGCGGCACCTGATCCAGTTCGCGGTGGCGGTCGGCCAGCCGCTGTCCCCGCTGCAGCACCTGACCGAGATGGCGGGCCAGCTGGCGAAGGGGCAGAAGGACTACCGCACCGAGAGCCTGAGCCAGGCCAAGGTGCACGGCCTGGAGGCGGCCCGCTGGGTGTTCAGCTACACCAACGTCGCCGGCAGCAACGCCGGACCGCGCTGGGCGATCGAGGAGGAGTACATGGACGCGGACGGCACGTCCTACTCCATGCTGGTCTCCGGTCCCGCGGGCGAGGTCGACAAGACCCTCACCGAGCAGCGCTTCACCATCCTGCTCAACTACTTCAGCGCCACCAACTGACGGTGGCCGGGCGGCGTCGAACCGTGCGCCTTTTGTAGTTACCCACGGGTACCGGAGTGGCCCGCGAGCGCCTAGGCTGCGCCCATGACGGACATCTCGGCAGACAGCCGCGGCACCGCCCGCAACCCCGTGGCCCCGGGCGCCGGCCGTACGGTCGCCTCGGCGGTTCCCCAGTCCCTGATCGCCCGACTGGCCCGCCAGGTCGCGGCCGCGGACGACGCGCCCGGCGTCGACACCGTCGCGCCGCTGACCGGCGAGCGTCTCGCCACCCTGCCGCAGTCCTCCGCCGAGGACGTCCGCGACGCCTTCGAGCGTGCCCGGGCGGCCCAGCGGGAGTGGGCCGCGCTGCCGATCGGCCGCCGGGCGGCGGTGCTGCTGCGCTTCCACGACCTGCTGCTCCGGCGCCAGGACGAGGTGCTCGACCTGATCCAGGCGGAGACCGGCAAGGCCCGGCTGCACGCCTTCGAGGAGGTCATGGGCGCGGCCCTGGCCGCCCGGCACTACGGCCGCGGTGCCGGCGGCTACCTGCGCGACCGCCGCCGCGGTGGCGCGCTGCCGCTGCTCACCCACACGGTGGAGGGTCGCCGCCCCAAGGGCGTGATCGGCCAGATCTCCCCGTGGAACTACCCCCTGGAGCTCTCGGTCAGCGACGCGCTGCCGGCGTTCGTGGCGGGCAACGCGGTGGTCAACAAGCCCGACACGCAGACCGCGCTCACCGCGCTGTGGGCCCGCGAGCTGCTGATCGAGGCCGGCCTGCCGGCCGACCTGTGGCAGATCGTGCTCGGCGAGGGCCCGGTGGTGGGCCCGCTGGTGGTCGAGCACGCGGACTACGTCTCGTTCACCGGCTCCACCCGCACCGGGCGCGACGTGGCCCAGCGGGCCGCCGCCCGGCTGGTCGGCGCCTCGCTGGAGCTCGGTGGCAAGAACGCCCTGCTGGTGCTCGCGGACGCGGACCTGCACAAGGCCGCCGAGGGCGCGGTGCGGGCCTGCTTCTCCTCCGCGGGCCAGCTGTGCATCTCGATCGAGCGGATCTTCGTGCACCGCTCGGTGGCCGACGCGTTCCTGACCGCCTTCGCCGAGCGGACCTCGGCGCTGCGCCTGGGCGGCTCGCTGGGCTACGGCGCCGACATGGGCTCGCTGGTCTCCGAGCGCCAGCTGGAGAACGTCACCCGGCACGTGGACGAGGCCGTCAAGGCCGGTGCCACCGTGCTGGCCGGCGGGCGGGCCCGCCCCGACCTCGGCCCGCTCTTCTACGAGCCGACCGTGCTGGACGGCGTCACCCCCGACATGGCGGTCTGCACCGAGGAGACCTTCGGTCCGGTGGTCTCCGTCTACCGCTTCGACACCGAGGAGGAGGCCGTGGCTGCGGCCAACTCCACGCCGTACGGGCTCAATTCGAGCATCTGGACGCGCGACGCCCGGCGCGGCCGGGCGCTGGCGGCCCGGCTGCGCACCGGCACCGTCAACGTCAACGAGGCCTACGCGGCGGCCTACGGCTCGGTCGCCTCGCCGATGGGCGGCATGGGCCAGTCCGGACTCGGTCGCCGGCACGGCGCCGAGGGCATCCTGCGCTTCACCGAGGCGCAGACCATCGCCACCCAGCGGCTGCTGCCGATCGCGCCGGCGCTGGGGCTGGACGACGAGAAGTTCGCCGCCCTGCTCACCCGGGGCCTGCGCGCGCTGAAGGCGGTGGGTCTCAAGTGAGCGAGGAGCAGGGGCAGATGGCAGCGGCAGGGGATGCGGCAGGGGCAGCGGCGGACGGCTTCGACTACGACGTGATCGTGGTCGGTTCGGGCTTCGGCGGGTCGGTCTCGGCCCTGCGGCTGACCGAGAAGGGCTACCGGGTGGCGGTGCTGGAGGCCGGCCGGCGCTTCACCCGCGAGGAACTGCCGAAGAACTCCTGGGACGTGCGGAACTACCTGTGGGCGCCGGGCCTGGGGCTCTACGGCATCCAGCGGATCCACCTGCTGGCCAACGTGGTGGTGCTCGGCGGCGCCGGGGTCGGCGGTGGCTCGCTCAACTACGCCAACACCCTGTACGTGCCGCCCAAGGCGTTCTTCGAGGACCGCCAGTGGCAGCACATCACCGACTGGCAGGAGGAGTTGGCCCCCTTCTACGACCAGGCGCAGCGGATGCTGGGCGTGCGGACCAACCCCACCACCACCCCCTCGGACGTCCACCTCAAGGACGCCGCCGAGGCGATGGGCGTGGGCGACACCTTCCACCTCGCGCCGGTCGGGGTCTTCTTCGGCGACGGCAAGGACGCCGAGGGGACGGCCAAGGCGGCCCCCGGCGACCAGGTCGAGGACCCGTACTTCGGCGGTGCCGGCCCGGCCCGGCGGGCCTGCACCGAGTGCGGCGAGTGCATGACGGGCTGCCGGCACGGCGCCAAGAACACCCTGACCGAGAACTACCTCTACCTGGCCGAGGCGGGCGGCGCCGAGATCCACCCGCTCACCACGGTGGCCCGGATCCGCGAGTGCGCCGACGCCGAGGGCAACCCGGGTTACGCGGTGGACGTGCGCCGCACCAACGCCCGCGGCGGTGCGGCCCGGCGGGCCGGCGCGCGCACCCTGACGGCGGCCAGGGTGGTGGTCGCGGCCGGCACCTACGGCACCCAGACGCTGCTGCACACGATGCGCGACGAGGGCCGGCTGCCGCGGATCTCGGCCCGGCTGGGCGAGCTGACCCGCACCAACTCCGAGGCGCTGGTGGGCGCGCAGACCACACCGCGGCGCTACGGCGGCCCGGTGGACTTCACCAAGGGGGTGGCGATCACCTCCTCGATCCACCCGGACGAGAACACCCACATCGAGCCGGTCCGCTACGGGCGGGGCTCCAACGCGATGGGCTTCCTGTCGATCATGCAGGTCCCCGGCGGCGGGCGCGGACCGCGCTGGCTGCGGGCCGGCGCCACCGCCCTCAAGCACCCCACCGTCTTCGCCCGCTCGCTGAGCAACCGCAAGTGGTCGGAGCGGACCATCATCGGCCTGGTGATGCAGTCGCTGGACAACTCGATCACCGTCTCGCTCAAGCGCAAGGGGCTCGGCAAGGGCTCGCTGACCTCCCGGCAGGGGCACGGCGCGCCGAACCCGACCTGGATCCCGGCCGCCGAGCAGGCCGCCCAGGCGCTGGCCGCCGAGATCAACGGGTTCGCCGGCAGCACCGTCGGCGAGGTCTTCGACATCCCGCTGACCGCGCACTTCATCGGCGGCTGCCCGATCGGCGACAGCGCCGAGCACGGTGTGGTCGACCCCTACCAGCGGCTCTACGGCTACCCGGGGATCAGCGTGGTGGACGGCTCCACCATCTCCGCCAACCTCGGCGTCAACCCCTCGCTGACGATCACCGCGCAGGCCGAGCGGGCCATGTCGATGTGGCCCAACAAGGGCGAGAGCGACCCGCGCCCGGCCCAGGGCGAGGCGTACCGGCGGGTGGCGGCCGTGCCGCCGGCGCGTGCGGCGGTGCCGGCGACGGCGTTCGCCGCGCTGCGGCTGCCGCTGCTCGCGGTCCCCGAGGTGCCGAAGAGGAAGGGCTGACGGCAGCGCCGGCGGCTGTTACACGGGGACCGACGGGGACTGTTACAGAGTCGGCCGCCGGGTGTTACCCGCCCGGCGGCCGGCCGCGCGGTGGGCTTCCTACGGTGGGCGCAGCCGACCCCGGCCCGTCGGACCGGGGCGCACCACCACGGAGGTTCTCCCATGTCAGGTACCCGTACGCTGCGCCGCGCCGTGCGTCTGTCGCTGCTGTCGGCCGGTGTCGCCCTCGCGCTGGCCGGTCCGGCCGGCGCCACCTTCGCCGACGAGCCCAGCGCCACGCCGAGCGCCGCGCCCAGCGTGGCGGC
>NZ_BAAALF010000279.1:0-7654 GCF_039528135.1 Kitasatospora nipponensis
CGGGCGGCGGTGGCGCGGCCCGGGGTGAGCCGCGCGGTGAGGCGCGGGGCGAGGCGGTCCGCGCGGGGCTGCGCCGGCTGGTCGAGGCGATCGGGACCACGCCCGCGCTGATCATGAACGAGCGCAGCGACGTGCTCGCCTGGAACCGGCTGGCCGCCGCCCTGCTCGCCGACTTCGACGCGCTGGCGCCGCGGGAGCGGAACATGGCCCGGCGGATATTCCTGGACCCGGACGCCCGGGAGGTCCACCCGGACTGGGAGAGTGCCGCCGACCGGACGGTGGGCATGCTGCGGATGGCCGCCGGGCGCCGCCCGCACGAGCCGGAGCTGGTCCGGCTGATCGGCGAACTCTCGCTCGGCAGCGCGGAGTTCCGCTCGCTCTGGGCCGGCCACCGGGTGCACGAGAAGACCCACGGGAGCAAGCGGCTGCGCCACCCGGTGGCCGGCGAGCTGACGCTGACGTACGAGACCTTCCGGGCGCCCGGCGCGGCGCGGCACCTGCTGGTCGTCTACACCGCGGAGCCGGGCAGCTCATCCGAGCAGGCGCTGGCCTTCCTCGGGAGCCTCACCGCCGGCTCTGTCGACCGGAGTTGACGGGACGGTCGAACGGGCGGCGGGTGGCCGTGGGCCGGCGAGGTGGCGCATGGCGGGCCGCTCGACCACGGTGTGCAGCACCCAGGCGAGCAGCACGGCGACCCCCAGCGCCCCCGCCAGGAAGGCCACCGCCACGGGCGTGCGCCAGGCGGGTCCGTAGCCGAACGGGCTCGCCGGGCGGCCGAAGGCGCGGTGCCCGTACTCCAGCACCAGACCGTGCACCAGGTAGAAGGCGAAGGAGAGTTCGCCGAGCCGCACCATCACCCGGCCGCCCAGCACGCCGGGGCGCCGCTGGGCGTCGGCGTGCGCGGCGGCGGCGATCAGCAGGCCCAACGGGACGACCGTGCACGCCTCGAAGCGGTACAGGAAGGGCGCGTGCAGCGAGAGCAGGTAGCCGCCGGCCACCAGCAGCGCGGCGGGCCACCGGCCCAGCGGGATCCACCGGCCGGTGGCCACGATCCGGGCGAGCAGCATGCCCAGCACGAACTCCGGTAGCCGGGCGAGCGGGAACAGGTAGACGAACCAGATCTGGGTGAACGAGGCCGGGCCCCACGGCCAGCGCGGCTGGTCCGCGAGCAGGCCCTGGGCCAGCAGCACGACCAGCGGCACCGCGAGCGCGGCCGCGCCGGCGGCCCACCAGAGCAGCCGCGGGCGGATCGCGGCGACGGCCCGGTACAGCAGCGGGAAGCCCAGGTAGAAGAGCGCCTCCACGGAGAGCGACCAACTCACCGCGTTGACACTGGACATGTACGAGTAGCGCGGGACCCAGGCGTGCAGCAGCAGCAGATTGGCGGCGCCCTCGCGCAGGCCGGTGGACCCGCCGTTCCAGGCCAGCAGGGCGAGCGCGGCGAGGAAGGTGACCAGGTGGTTCGGGTAGACCTTCACCAGCCGCCGCCGCCAGAAGCCGCGCACGCCGTCCCCGGGCCGCGCGGACCAGGTGAGCACGAAGCCGCTGAGCACGAAGAAGAACGAGACGCCGACGAAACCGGCGCTCCCGGCGGCGGTGGCGAAGTCCTGTTGCAGGCCCACGTCGGTGAACGCGCCGGAGACGCTGCTGTGGTAGACGAAGACCAGGGCGGCGGCCAGGAAGCGCAGGCCGGTCAGCGAGGGCAGCCGCGAGGACGGCGGCGGCGGGGCGGGCGGTGAGGCGGCGGGTGGGGAGGCGGGCTGGTGGGTCGGCACAGGGGCCACGACCTTTCCGGGCGCGATGCGCGCCGGGCCCCGGTACCCCGTGGGCGGTGGGGCCCAGCGGTCCGGCGGGCCCGCCGGACCGCACCGAGCATGTCAAGACCCGCTCGCCGACGGGTCAAGCCCGGCTGGGTCGCGCCCGGGTACGGGGGCACGACCCGGCAGCGGCCCAGCGGCCCAGCGGCCCAGCGGCTCGGCCCCCGCTCACCGTCCCAGCATCACCGCCAGCGCCGACTCCAGCGCCGCCCGCGCGCCCGGTGCCCCGCCGGCGGCCGCGCCCGCCGAGCGCCAGACGATCACCCCGTCCGGGCGCACCAGCACCGCGCCCGCGTCGGTCACCCCGTAGGCCTTGGCCCAGGTGCCGGTGGGATCGGCCAACTCGCCCTCGCCGCGCACGGTGTGCACCCGCAGCGGCAGCGCGGTGGCCAGCGCCGCGGCCTCGGCGGCGGCCGGCCAGTGGCCCGGCAGCGAGCCGGTCAGCAGGACCGGCTCGGGGCCGAAGAGGTCGAGCGTGGAGCACTCCTGCCCGCCGCGGCGCAGCCGCACGTGCGGGGCCCGGGTGCCGGGCAGGCCCAGCGGCTCGCTCGTCCAGACCTCCTCGCCCTCCGCCGTGCCGGCCGAAACCGCAGCGCCGCCCGGCAGTTGCTCCTCGACCGCCAGCACCTGCGAGTGGTAGCGCCAGCCGAACCAGAGCGCCGCGTCGTCCACGATGCCCGGCGGCAGCCCGCGCCGCTCGCCGCGCTCGCCGCTGCGCGGCCGGTCCTGCTGGCGCAGCACGGCCTGGCGCACGGTGGCCGCGCAGACCGGCCGGCGCTCGGCGTCGTAGCTGTCCAGCAGCGACTCCCCGGCCTGCCCGGCGAGCACGGCGGCGAGCTTCCAGGCGAGGTTGTGGGCGTCCTGCACACCGGCGTTGGAGCCGAAGGCGCCGCTCGGCGGCATCACGTGCGCGGCGTCGCCGGCCAGCAGCACCCGGCCCTCGCGGAAGCGCTCGGCCACCTTGGCGGCGGCCTCCCACGGGACGGTGCCCAGGATCTCCACCGCCAGGTCCGGCACCCCGGCGGCCGCGCGGACCAGTTCGACGCAGCGCTCGCGGGTGTAGACCCTGGTCGGGTCCTCGGTCGAGGTCGGATCGAGGATCACGTCCAGGCGCCACTCGCGGCCGTTGTCCAGCGGGATCAGCGCGCCGCGCACCTGGGAGTTGAAGGTGTAGCACATCACGAACCGCCGCTCGCCGAGCTGTTCGGCGAGGTCGGCGCGGAAGTGCACGGCCAGGAAGCGGCCGAGCTGCCCGGTGCCGCGGAAGTCGATGCCGGCGCCGCGGCGCACCGCGCTGCGGGCGCCGTCCGCGGCGACGAGGTAGTCGGCCCGCACCTGCCAGGAGCACGCGGCGGAGCGGTCCCGCAGCCGGGCCAGCACGCCGCCGCCCACGCCCGGGTCCTGCTCGTAGGAGACGAACTCGGTGCCGAACACCAGCTCGGCGCCGGCCGCTTCGGCCGCCTCGCGCAGCACGCCCTCCAACTCGTTCTGGTGGCACAGGCACCAGTCGGTGGGGGAGAGGTCGCTCAGGTCGGAGCGGACCTCGCGGTAGTACTCCTCGCGGAACGCGCCGAGTTCGGGGCCGGCCAGCGAACGGGCCAGGCGCACACCGCTGTTGCGCGCCAGCAGCCGCGCCGAGGGCAGCGCGCGCAGCCGCTCCTCCAGGCCGACGCCGCGCAGCAGTTCCATCGAGCGCGGGTTGACGCCGCGGGTGCGCGGGTGGGCGGAGAGCTCCGGGCGCTGCTCCACCACCAGGCAGCGCACTCCCTGGCGGGCCAGGAAGAGTGCGGTGGACAGGCCGACCAGGCTGCCCCCCACGATCAGTACCCGGGCCTGCGGTTGCGTGGTCATCCGATCCCCCTTCGGGTGTTACGACGGTACGAGGTGCCCGGACGATCGCCTCCCTCGATCGGGGACGACTCAAGTCGGGCCCCATTGACCGGGATTCGAGGCCCGGGAGCCAGGCTGGCCCGGTCGGGCCGAGCCGGCCGGACGAGGCCACGGGCGAGAGAGAGGCGGGCGGAGATGGCGCAGCAGCAGCAGGGCGCGGCCACCAGCGGCACGGCCCCCAGCAGTGCTGAGAACAACGGGAACCCGAGCGGCGAGCCGGTCCGGGTGATCCTGCGGATGGACATCGTGCCGGGGCGCGAGGAGGAGTTCGAGCAGGTCTGGCTGGAGATCGGCAAGATCATCGCGACCCGTACGGCCAACCGCGGGCAGGTCCTGGTGCGGGCCACCGAGGGCGACGGCAGCCACGTCTACTACGTGCTGACCGACTGGGCCGACGAGCCGAGCTTCCGGGAGTTCGAGACCAGCCAGGCGCACGTCGAGCACCGCCGCCGGCTCGCCCCGCTGCGCGCGGGCGGCTCGATGACGGTGACCCGGATCGTCCACGACCTGCGCTCCCCGGTCCCGGCCTGAGGGTCCGAGCGCCAGCGCCCGAACACGAGCACCTGAGCGCGCGCACGCACGACTGCGGCGGGGCCCCGACCGGGGTCCCGCCGCAGGCACGTACGCGCCGTGTCGGACACGCGGTGTCAGACGCCGCCGTCGACGTTCAGGGTCACGCCGCTGATGTAGGCGGAGGTGTCGCCGGCCAGGAAGAGGATCGAGCCCGCCACGTCCTCCGGCTGGCAGATCCGGCCCAGCGCGGTCATCCCGACGATCCGCTCCACCGCCTCCGGCGGCAGGCCGGCGCCCGGCTCGGTCTCGGTCAGCCCGGGGGCGACCGTGTTGACCCGGATGCCGCGCGGGCCGAGCTCCTTGCAGAGCGCGCGGGTCAGGCCGATCAGGGCGGCCTTCGAGGCGGTGTAGTGCACGCCGCGGACCCGGCCGCGGGTCGCCACCGAGGAGCCGACGTTGATCACCGAGCCGCCGTCGGCGAGCAGCGGCAGCACCGCCTGGGTCACCAGGTAGGCGGAGGTGACGTTGTGGTCGACCACCCGGTGCCACTCCTCCTCGGCCAGGTCGGCGAACCAGACCTGGCCGTCCACGCCGACGTTGTTGACGACCGCGTCCAGCCCGCCGACGGTCTCCTGGATCCGGGCGGCGACCGTGGCCACGCCGGCCGAGGTGGTGACGTCGGCCTGCACGAGCAGGTGGCCCTCGCCGAACTCCTTCAGCTCCTGGGTGAGCGTGGCGGCGTCCTCGCCACCACTGCGCGAGACCACCACCAGCTGCGCCCCGGCGCGGGCGAAGGCGAGCACGGTGGTGCGGCCGATCCCGCGGGTGCCCCCGGT
Source organism: Kitasatospora nipponensis (assembly GCF_039528135.1). Lineage (NCBI taxonomy): Bacteria > Bacillati > Actinomycetota > Actinomycetes > Kitasatosporales > Streptomycetaceae > Kitasatospora > Kitasatospora nipponensis. Next base: position 5,057 of record NZ_BAAALF010000279.1, read on the forward strand.
GACCAGCACACGCTTGCCGACCAGTCCCTGGTCCATCTGTCCTCCTGCGATCTGCGATGCCTGTGATCTGCGGCCTGCCGGTTGTCCGCCGCCACCGTCGCGCGGCCCTCTCGGGTCTGCCTGGACAGCGGGTCGACCGGCCGGCCGTCCCCACCGGCTCGACCACCGGTGCGACCACCGGCTTCGAGTTCGCCGCGACCGGGCCGATAGGGGGGTGGGAGAGCTTCGGGGCAGCCGTTCCACCCCGCGCGCCGGGCGCGCCGGCGCCGCCGGGTCCAGGTGGGACGAACCGTCAGTCTCCCGGGAGGATGGACGATCCATGCGGATCCTGTTCACGACGTGGGCGTGGCCCTCGCACCTGTACTCGCTGGTGCCGCTGGCCTGGGCCTGCCGCGCCGCCGGGCACGAGGTGCTGGTCGCCAGCCAGCCCGAGATCTTCGACGAGATCGTCCGCACCGGCCTGCCGGCCGCCGCGGTCGGCACCGACGTCGACGCGGTCGGCCTGGTGTCCGGCTACCTGCTGCCGTCCGCCGCCGTCCCCGCGCCGGTCGTGCCGGCCGGTCCGGAGGGCAAGGGCCCGCGCGCCATGCGGATGTTCTACGCGCACGCCGACTCGATGGTCGACGACCTCACCACGCTGGCCCGCGACTGGCGGGCCGACCTGGTGGTCTACGAGCCCACCGCGCTGGCCGGCCCGATCGCCGCGGCCGCCGCCAAGATTCCCGCGGTGCGCCACCTGTACGGCACCGACCTGCTGGTGCGGGCCCGGGGCATGCTGCCCGACGTGCTCGCCCCGCTGGCCGAGCGCAACGGAGCCGGCGCCTTCGACCCGTTCGGCGCGTTCACCATCGACCCCTGCCCGCAGGAGTTCCAGCTGCCGGTGGACTACCAGCGCAAGCCGGTGCGCTACCTGCCCTTCAACGGCCCCGGCGCCGCGCCCTCGCCGGCGCTCGCGCCGCCCGCCGCCGGCCGCAAGCGGGTGGTGGTGACCTGGGGTCACACCCTGGCCAAGCTCTCCGACGCGCACTTCTTCGCCCCGCAGGCGGCCGCCGCCGTGCGCGGCGCCGACACCGAGGTGGTGCTGGCGGTCTCCGCCGCGCAGGTGCCGCTGCTGGCCGGGCTGCCCGACGACATCAAGGTCGTGGTGGACGTGCCGTTGAACCTGCTGCTGGGCGACGCCGACCTGGTGGTCTCGCACGGCGGGGCGGGCACCGTGCTGACCGCCCTGCACGCTGGCCTGCCGCTCCTGCTGGTGCCCCAACTGCCGGACCACACCGGGCACTCGGCCCGGGTACTGGCCACCGGCGCGGGTGAGGTGCTGACCCGCGACGAGGCCACCGTCGAGCAGCTGCGCGAGGACGCCCAGAGCCTGCTGGAGGACGGCCCGCAGCGCGCCGCCGCCCGGCGCCTGCGCGAGCGGATCCTGGAGCAGCCGGCACCGGCCGACCTGGTGCCCGCCCTGGAGCAGCTGGTCGAGCGCGGCCCGGCCGAGAGCTGAGTCCGCGGCCCGGCCGAGAACCGGGTCCCCGGCCGACGTACCCCCGCGGTCACCCGCCCCCCCCACCGGCGGGTGACCGTCGCCCCTCGACGGGCCGCCGCCGCGCCCGCCCCACCGGGTACGGCGGCGGGCCGGCCACCGCGAAACCCCGCCGCCGGGCGCCCCGCCGGGCGCGCGCCGGTGCGACGACGAAGGAGAGAACCGTGGAGATCGGCGTGGGCCTGCCCACCACCGTGCCCGACAAGTCCGGCCCCGAACTGCCGCAGTGGGCCCGCCGGGCCGAGGAGTGCGGCTTCGCCAGCCTCGGCGTGCTGGACCGGTTGGCGTACGACAACTTCGAGTCGCTGGTCTCGCTGGCCGCGGCCGCCGCGGCGACCGAGCGGATCCGCCTGGCCAGCACCATCCTGATCGCCACCTACCGCGGCGGCGCGGCGCTGCTGGCCAAGCAGGCGGCCACCGTCGACGCGATCTCCGGCGGGCGCCTGACCCTGGGCGTGGCGACCGGCGGGCGCGACGACGACTACCTGGCGACCGGCGCCGACTACGCGGGCCGCGGCGACGCCATGGACCGGCTGCTGCGCGAGCTGCGCGAGATCTGGGCCGGCCAGGGCCCCAACGGTGCGATCGGCCCGCACCCGACCCGCGAGAACGGGATCCCGCTGCTGGTCGGCGGGCACTCCGGGCGCGCGATGCGGCGCTCGGCCGAGTTCGGCACCGGCTGGATCGCCGGGGGCAACTCGGTGACCGCCTACGCCGAGCTGGTCCGCCGGGCCCAGCAGACCTGGCGCGAGGCGGGCCGCACCGAGAAGCCGCGGATGGTCTCCCTGGTCTACGCCTCGCTGGGCCCCGACTCGCTGCAGGTGGCGGGCAGTTACCTGCGTGGCTACTACTCCTTCGTCGGCCCCAAGGCCGAGCGGACCGCCTCCGGCGTGCTCGCCGACGCGGTCCAGCTCAAGGACGCCGTGCAGGCCTACGCGGAGGCCGGCTGCGACGAGCTGATCCTGCTGCCCTGCACGGCCGACCTCAAGCAGGTGGAGCTGCTCGCCGAAGCCGCGCTCTGAGCCACCCGCCCCGGCGCCGTGACCGACGACGGTCACGGC
>NZ_BAAALF010000280.1:0-7544 GCF_039528135.1 Kitasatospora nipponensis
CATCAGCCACGCCCTGCACGCACTCTGCCGACTCGACGAGGTCCGCACCCGCGCCGCTCGCCGCGCCCCCGCCGCCCGCCGCCCACGTGCCGCCGCCCGGATCGGCCCCCAGCGCCGCCGCGGCCGTCCGCCGGGTCCCCGCGAGCGCGCCCAGCGCGGCGGCACCACCCGGTGGCACCGGCCACTTCGTGATGCCCACCGGCGCTCCGGTGCACCTGCCGGCGCACGTCCCGCAGAGCTACGCCGGCCCGGTCGCGGTGCTGCTGATCGGCCCGGCCGGCGCGGGCAAGACCACGGTGGCCCGGCAGTGGGCCGAGCGCCGCCCGACCCCCACCGCGCACATCAGCCTGGACGACGTCCGCGAGTGGGTGCAGTCCGGCTTCGCCAACCCGCAGTCCGGCTGGAACAGCGCCTCCGAGGCGCAGTACCGGCTGGCCCGGCGCACCTGCGGGTTCGCCTGCCGCAACTACCTCGCCAACGGCATCTCGTGCGTGATCGACGACGCGGTCTTCCCCGACCGCCCGGCGATCGGGCTGGGCGGCTGGAAGCGGCACATCGGACCCGGCATGATCCCGGTGGTGCTGCTGCCGGGCCTGGACACGGTGCTGGCCCGCAACGCCCGCCGCAGCGGGAACCGGCGGCTCAGCGACGAGGAGGTGGCGGTGATCCACGGCCGGATGGCCGGCTGGTACAACTCCGGGCTGCCGATCATCGACAACTCGCAGCTTGACGTGGCCGCCACCGCCGAGGCGCTGGACCGGGTGATCACCGCCCGGCCGACCGGCCGGCCGGTCCGCTGACGCCCGCCGTCGACCGCCGGGAGCGGCGCCCGCCGGCGCCCCCCGCGCCGGGGCCTTCCCCCGTCCGATTCCTACGAGAGACGACCGCGCCATGCCCGAGGGCCACATCCTGCACCGCCTCGCCGCCGAGAACCTGCGCGCCTTCGGCGGCCGCCCCCTGGCTGTCGCCAGCCCGCAGGGCCGCTTCGCCGAGGGCGCCGCGCTGCTGGACGGCCGGGAGCTGGAGAGCGCGGAGGCCGACGGCAAGCACCTCTTCCTGGGCTTCGCCCCGGGCGCCGGCGGCCGCTGGCTGCACATCCACCTCGGGCTGTACGGGGTCTTCACCTTCGGGACCGGTGCGGCGCCCGCGCCGGTGGGCCTGGTGCGGCTGCGGCTCGCGAACGGCGAGCACTACGCGGACCTGCGCGGGCCGACCACCTGCGAGCTGCTCACCTCGGCCGGCAAGGACGCGGTGCACGCCCGGCTCGGCCCCGACCCGCTGCGCGCCGACGCCGACCCGCAGCGGGCCTGGCAGCGGATCTCGCGCAGCCGCAGCACGGTGGCGGCGCTGCTGATGGACCAGAAGGTGCTCGCCGGGGTGGGCAACGTCTACCGGGCCGAGGTGCTCTTCCGGCACGGCATCGACCCGCTGCGCGCCGGGCGCGACCTGACCCGCGCCGAGTGGGAGCTGATCTGGGCCGACCTGGTGGCGCTGATGCGCGCGGGCGCGCAGGTGGGGCGGATCGACACCGTGCGGCCCGAGCACACCCCGCAGGCGATGGGCCGCCCGCCACGGGTGGACGACCACGGCGGCGAGGTCTACGTCTACCGGCGCTCGGGGCGGCCCTGCCTGGTCTGCGGCACGGAGGTGCGCACCGAGGCGCACGCGGCCCGCAACCTCTTCTGGTGCCCCGGCTGCCAGCGGCGCTGACGCCCGACCGCCCCACCGCCCCCGGCGCCCGCCAGGGCCTGTCCTAGGAACTGCTCCGGCGCGGGACCCTGGCCGGGATCCGGCCGCGCCGGGTGCCCTCCAGCACGTGGAGGTTGACCAGGGCCGGGCGCGGGCCGCCCACCAGCAGGGGCGCCCGCCCGGGCTGCCCCTCGGCCCAGGCGGCGTCGGCGACCACCAGCTCCAGCCAGGCCCTGCGTCGCGGGTCGATCCGGTCGACGGTCACCGTCGCCAGGCTGCGGCCCGCGGCGACGCTTTCCGTCCAGGTCCGCGCGGCCCGGTCCGAACGGTCGTGCCAGTAGTCGTAGTACCAGGTCGCCCGCAGGGTGACGGTCAGGGCCCCGACGGTGGTGGGGGTGCGCCGTCCGGGGGACTGTTCGGCCGGCGACCAGCGGGTCACCATCCGCCCGTCGACCGCCCGGCGCCCGGCCCTGAGCGGACGGCCGGTGCCGCGCAGCTCCCCGGCCGCCCAGTCACCGTCGCGCCGGCGGCCCGTGAGGGACTCGACGCTCAGCAGCGGCTCCAGCCGGACGGTGTCGCGGTAGCGGTCCAGCAGGGCGGCCAGCTCCTTGGCCGCCCGCGCCCGCTCCACCTCGGTGGGCACCTCGGTGGTGATCTCCTGCCGGGCGTCGCCGCGGTGCTGCCTGGCCTCCTGCAGGCTCTGCCAGATGTCGTGGCGCACGGCGGGTTTGACCCACTGGCGCAGCGAGGCCCCGGCCGCCAGGCGCTGCAGGGTGAACTCGCGTTCCTTCTCCCGCACGCGCTCCTGCTCCTGGTCGAAGAACGAGACGACCGTGACCGCCTCCTCCGCCGCCCCGGCCTGCCCCGCTGCCCCGGTCCCGCCCGCCGCCGGCCCGCCGTCCGCGCCCTCGTCCCGCCCCATCGTCGCCCTCCCCTGTCCTGGTCGTCGCGCGCGGGCACCCTAGCGGGAAACCGGCGGACGGCCCAGCGGTTTCGCCGCTCGCCCGCGCGCGCTGCTCACCCCCGGCTGACCGGCGCGAGGTACTCGCGCACCCGGGTGCGGTGCCACCAGGCGCCGTCGGCCCGGCGCTCGGCGCGGGTGGTGAAGCGGTAGCGGTACAGCACGGCCCGCACGTGGCGCGGCGGCGCGTGGGGAAAGGGGTTGTGGCCCAGCAGCCGCAGGGTGGCCGGGTCGCCCGCGAGCAGGGCGGCGACGAACGGGCGCAGCCAGGGCCGGGCGTAGCCGGGGGAGAGGGCGGCGAACCACATCAGCCAGTCCAGCCGCAGGTGGTAGGGGGCGAACTGGCGGGGCAGCCGGCGCACGTCCCCCGGTTTGCCGCGGAAGCCGTACTCGCGCCAGCGGGTGTGCGCGGTCAGCCGTTCCTCGTCGGTGCCCTCGATGACCACCTCCAGCCGGACCCGGCTGATGCTGCCGAAGGCGCCGTAGGCGTTCACCAGGTGCAGGCGGTTGTAGGAGTGGTTCATCAGCTGGTGGCGGGAGAGGAGGTTGCGGGCCGGGCGGTAGCTGAGCAGGAGCACCAGCGCCGTCGCCGCGAGCACCAGCACCTCGAACCAGACGGGCGCCGGACCGCCGCCGTCCGCCGGGACCGGCCCGCCGCCGGGCAGTCGCAGCGCGGCGAAGGCCAGGGCGATGGTCAGCCAGTTCAGCCAGGCGAAGTTGCCGGAGGCGACCAGCCAGAGCTGGGTGGCGATCACCGCGCAGGCCGCCCAGGAGGCGAACGGCTGGGGCAGGAAGAGCGCGGGCGGCACCAGCAGCTGGGCGACGTGGTTGGCGGCGACCTCGACGCGGTGCAGCGGCATCGGCAGGTGGTGGAAGAACCAGCTGAGCGGGCCGGGCATCGGCTGGGTCTCGTGGTGGTAGCGCAGGCAGCTCAGGTCGCGCCAGCAGCGGTCCCCGCGCAGCTTGATCAGCCCGGCGCCGAACTCCACCCTGAAGAGCAGCCAGCGCACCAGGTAGAGCGTCGGCGTCGGGGGTGCGACCTGGGCGTTTCCCAGGAAACAGGCCAGGAAACCCGCCTCCAGGAGCAGCGACTCCCAGCCGAAGGAGTACCAGACCTGCCCGACGTTGACGATCGACAGGTAGAGCAGCCAGAGCACGGCCCAGGCCGCGATGGCCACCCCCAGCGGCAGCACGTCGCCCGCTCCCGCCAGCAGGGCCGCGGCCAGCACCGCGCCGGTGGTGGCCACCGCGGCGAAGCCCCGGTCGCGGTAGCCGAGCCGGAAGAGGGTGGGCGCCTGCCGGAACGTGGTGCCCGCCAGGAAGCGGGGGACCGGGAGCATCCCGCGCTCGCCGATCAGCGCCCGGAACTGCCGGACCGCCGTCAGGAACCCGATCAGGTAGACGGCGGCCAGCAGTCGCAGCAGCACCAGCCGGCTCAGCGCGTAGTCGGGCGCGGTGAACCAGTGCACCGGCCCATCGGTACCACCGGCGGCTACGGCTTGCGCGCCACCGCGCCGTAGTAGTACGCGGCGTTGACGTCCACGCCCTCGGCCACCGGGCCCCAGCCGAGCACCGGCACCACGCCCGGCTCGACCAGCTCCAGGCCGGCCAGGAAGCGTCCGACCTCCGCGCGCGAGCGCGGGGTGAGGGTCACGTGCGCGTGCTCGGCGGCCGCCACCGCGATCGCCACCTCCTGGGGCGCGAAGTCACCGGTGGGGTGGGTGAGCGCCACGTAGCTGCCCGAGGGCAGCGCGTCGATCAGCGCGTGCACCATGGCCCAGGGGTCCTCGGCGTCCTTGAAGAGCATCAGGACCGCGATCAGCAGCAGGCCGATCGGCTGGTCGCGGTCGATGATCTTCGCGAAGACCGGGTGGTTCAGGATGTCGTCGGGCTTGCGCAGGTCGCCCAGGATGAACGAGGTCCGCCCGGCCGGGTGGCTGGAGATCATCGCCCGGGCGTGCGCCAGCACGATCGGGTCGTTGTCCACGTAGAGCACCCGGCTCTGCGGGGCCAGCGCCTGGGCGACCTCGAAGGTGTTGCCGGCGGTCGGGATGCCGGTGCCGACGTCCAGGAACTGGCGGATGCCGCCCTCGGTCACCAGGTGGGTGACCGCCTTGGCCAGGAACTCCCGGTTGGCCCGGGCCATCGCGCGCATGTTCGGCACGGCGGCGATGATCTGCTCGGCGAGCTCGCGGTCGGCCGGGAAGTTGTCCTTGCCGCCCAGCCAGTAGTCGTAGACCCGTGCCGAGTGGGCGACGGTGGTGTCGATCTCGGTGGGCGCCCAGTCGCCCAGCGCGTCGGTCTCGGTCACGGTGATCCTCTCGGGGGACAGTGGCCTGCTGGCCGCGCCGCGCAGCCTATATGACTGGCCGTCACGCCGTCCCCCCATCCGTGGGGTCCGCCGCGGGACCCGCCCGGCGCAGCTCGACAGGCGCCCGGGGCGCCGACTTCGTAGGCTTCGAACCATGTCCGATGCGCACGCGGCCCGCCGGGAGCGGCTCCGAGAGCACTGCAGCGCCGGCGGTACGGACGCGGTGCTGGTCACCAGGCCCGCCAACGTCCAGTACCTCACCGGTTGCGAGCCGTGCGGGGCCACCCTGCTGCTCACCCGCGAGCGCGCCCTGCTCGTGCTGCCCGCCGACCTGCCGCCCGACGACACCGGCGAGCACGCCCACGCGCCCGACCTGCCGCGCCTGGGTGCCGAGCCCGAACAGGACACCGTCGAGAGCGCCGCGGCCGCCGCCGCCTCGCTGGGCGTGGCCGACCTCGCGGTGGAGGAGCACGACCTGACCGTCAGCCGCCACCGGGCGGTGGCCGCGCTCACCGCGGGCGTCCGGCTGGCCGACCTGCGCCAGGTGGTGGAGCGGATGCGGGTGGTCAAGGACGAGCAGGAGATCGGCGAGCTGCGGATCGCCGCCGAGATCGCCGACCAGGCGCTCGGCGAGCTGCTGGAGTCGATCCTGGTGGGCCGTACCGAGCGGCACCTGGCGATGGAGCTCGAACGGCGGATGATCGACCACGGCGCGGACCGGGCCGCCTTCCCGGTCTCGGTGGGCACCGGCGCGCACTCCGGGCGGATCACCCACGCGCCCACCGACCGCCGGGTCGAGGAGGGCGACTTCCTGACCGTCTCGCTCGGCGCGCGCTACCGCGGGTACGCGGTCTCCACCACCCGGACCTTCGTGATCGGGGCGGCCCCCGCGCCCTGGCAGGTGGAGCTGCACCGGCTGGTCTTCGAGGCCCAGCGGGCCGGCCGGGAGGCGTTGTGCCCCGGCGCGCCGGGCAGCGCGCCCGACCGTGCGGCCCGCGACATCCTGCAGGCGGCCGGTCACGTCGAGGCCCGGCCCAGACCGTTCGGACACGGTGTCGGGCTCGAGGTTCGGGAGGCGCCGCAGATCGGACCCGCCGAGACGGGTAAACTGGACAATCGCGTGCCGGTCACCGTCGGTCCCGGGGTTCATCTCCCAGGTCGCGGCGGCGTCCGGATCGAGGACACGCTCGTCGTACGCCCCCTCGAAGAGGGCGGGCCCGAGCTGCTCACCATCACTACCAAGGAGCTCCTCGCCCTGTGACCCCGCCCCGGCGGGGGCAGGCCGCACACCTTGGTTCCTTGACAGCTAGATGCAGGAGTAAGTGCGCCCGTGGCTTCCACGAACGATCTCAAGAACGGCATGGTCCTCAAGCTCGACAACGACCAGCTCTGGTCCGTGGTCGAGTTCCAGCACGTCAAGCCGGGCAAGGGCCCTGCCTTCGTGCGCACCAAGCTCAAGCACGTGCTGAGCGGCAAGGTCGTCGACAAGACGTTCAACGCGGGGACCAAGGTCGAGACCGCCAATGTCGACAAGCGCGGCATGCAGTTCTCGTACAAGGACGGCGAGCAGTTCGTCTTCATGGACACCGACACCTACGACCAGGTCTTCGTCGACCCCAAGGTCGTCGGCAGCGCGTCGGACTACCTGCTGGAGGGCTTCGAGGCCCTGGTGGCGATGTACGAGGGCAGCCCGCTCTACATCGAGCTGCCGGCCTCGGTCGAGCTCGTCGTCCAGCACACCGAGCCGGGCCTGCAGGGCGACCGCTCGACCGGTGGCACCAAGCCCGCCACGCTGGAGACCGGCGCCGAGATCGGCGTCCCGCTCTTCATCACGACCGGCGAGAAGATCAAGGTCGACACCCGCGACGGCAGCTACCTCGGCCGGGTGAACAACTAACCGTGTCGGCCGCACGCAGTAAGGCCCGCACGCGCGCCTTCCAGATCCTCTTCGAGGCCGACCACCGGGAGGTCGACCCGCTGTCGGTGCTCGCCGGCTGGGTGGCTCGCGCACGCGAGCCCAAGCCGGACGAGGGCGTCCCGCAGGTCGCCGAGTACACCATGCAGCTGGTCGAGGGCTACGTGAAGCACGCCCGTCGGATCGACGAGCTGATCTCCACGTACGCGGTCGGCTGGACGCTGGACCGGATGCCGATCGCGGACCGCAACGTCCTGCGGCTCGGTGCCTACGAGCTGATCTGGGAGGACGGCGTCCCGGACGCGGTCGTCCTGGACGAGGCGGTGGAGATCGCCAAGGAGTACTCGACGGACGACTCGCCGGCCTTCGTGAACGGCCTGCTGGCCCGTTTCATGGAGCTCAAGCCGAGCATCCGCCGGGACTGAGGCCGCTCGGTCCCGCAAGCACCGCACTCGCACCCTTCGATGGCCGCTGGACCTTCCGGTCCGGCGGCCATCGCGCGTATGTTGTTACTCATCAGTAGCATCCCGAAGGGCGCCACCCCATGACGACTGTGACCGCGGCCACCAGCGAGTTCGACCAGGCCATCGCCCTCACCCGCGACCCCGGCGCGCCGGGTCTGCACCGCGGTGAGCTGAGCGCCGGCTGGCAGATCGGCGGCGGCATCA
>NZ_BAAALF010000281.1:0-7428 GCF_039528135.1 Kitasatospora nipponensis
CCGCGGGGTGCCCGCCGCGGTGGACCGCCCGCGCCGGCGCCGCGGGCGGCGACCGGCAGCGGCTTCGGCGAGGGGGACACAGGACATATGGAGACGCCGACGGCGATCGCGGCGGGTAGCGTGCTCGCGCTCTTCGGCGGCGCCCTGCTGCTCTGGTGCGCCGTCGAGTTGCGCCTGCGCCACCGCCTGCGCCGGTACGGCATCCCGGTCACCGCGCAGGTGGTCGCGGACACCCTGCCGGTCCAGGCGCTGGACCCGGCCCCGCTGCTCTCCTTCGCCACGCTGCCCTCGGTCGGCGTGTCCGGCGGCGACGGCCTCACCGGCCGCGCCGAGTCGGTGGCGGTGCTGGCCCGGCCCCGGGGCCGCACGCCGCTGCACCGACCGGTGGCGCTGGTGCCGGGCAGCTCGGTGCGGGTGTCATACGATCCGCGGCGCCCGGCCCAGGTGGTGCTCTCCGGCGCGGCGACGGCCGCCTCGCTGCCGCTTGATGTGTTCTGGACGATTCTCGGCACCAGCAGTCTGGCCGGCGGCCTGAGTCTGCTCGCCTCGGTCCTGCTGCGCTGACCCGACCGCCGGGCGGCGCCGACCCATCCGCCCCGGTGCGGGGGTCCGCGGCGGCCGCCGGTCCTCCGCCGTCCGACCGGGACAGCCCTGACCTGCGCTTTCGTGCTGCCCGCCAGAGCGGGCGCGGCTCCGCCGGGCCGGTGTCCGCCGTCCCGGCCGGGGGGTCGGGGGTGCCGTGGAAGGGCTGTGCCGGCCGCCGCCGCGCTGCCCTCGCGGCCCGCTCGAGCGGGCTCGGGCCGCACCCGCCGCCGACCGAAAGAGTCCCTTTTCGACACCCCGCTCACCAGAACTGCGCGGCACGAAGGTCCATCATCGGGTTACCGTTCGAGTGGCGTCGGTCGGCCTTGCCGGTGAAAAAGCAGGATCCGTCCGTTTGACAAGGGTGACCAGGGTACGGTCACACTCCGCAGGTGGGGTCGTCGCAGTGCGGCAACCCCTGGCGGTGGTGTGCCGGGCGACAGAGCGCCCGCGCTGCCCTCGGTGACCGGTTCCGCAACCGGTCACAGCCGTGGGACCAGCCGTCGGCCAGCACACAGGAAACGATCGGGAGAGAAGAGCGAAGGTGTCCCCGAGCAGCGAGACCGCGCAGGGCGGCCGACGACTCGTCATTGTCGAGTCGCCCGCCAAGGCGAAGACGATCAAGGGCTACCTCGGCCCCGGCTACATCGTCGAGGCGAGCGTCGGGCACATCCGGGACCTGCCGGGAACCGCGGCCGAGGTGCCGGACAAGTACACCGGCGAGGTGCGCCGCCTGGGCGTCGACGTCGACCACGACTTCGCGCCCATCTACGTCGTCAACAGTGACAAGAAGGCCCAGGTCACCAAGCTCAAGCAGCTGCTGGCGGAGTCGGATGAACTCTTCCTCGCCACCGATGAGGACCGCGAGGGCGAGGCCATCGCGTGGCACCTGCAGCAGGTGCTCAAGCCCAAGGTGCCGGTCAAGCGGATGGTCTTCCACGAGATCACCAAGGACGCGATCCAGCAGGCGGTGGCCAATCCGCGCGAGCTGAACCAGCGCCTGGTCGACGCCCAGGAGACCCGCCGCATCCTCGACCGCCTCTACGGCTACGAGGTCTCGCCGGTGCTCTGGAAGAAGGTCATGCCGAAGCTCTCGGCCGGCCGCGTCCAGTCGGTGGCGACCCGCCTGGTGGTCGAGCGCGAGCGCGAGCGGATCGCCTTCACCGCGGCCTCCTACTGGGACCTGACCGCCACCTTCGGCACCGGCCGGACCCCGGCGGACGCCGCGAACCCGGAGACCTTCGGCGCCCGGCTGGCCGCGGTGGACGGCAAGCGGATCGCCAGCGGCCGCGACTTCGGCCAGGACGGCCGGCTCAAGACCCAGGGCACCCTGCACCTGGACGAGCAGGCCGCCCGGGCGCTGGCCGCCGCGCTCGAGCAGACCTCGTTCGGCGTGCGCAGCGTCGAGTCCAAGCCCTACCGCCGCTCGCCGTACGCGCCGTTCCGCACCACCACGCTCCAGCAGGAGGCCAGCCGCAAGCTGGGCTTCGGCGCCAAGCGCACCATGCAGGTGGCCCAGAAGCTGTACGAGAACGGCTTCATCACCTATATGCGTACCGACTCCACCACGCTCTCCGAGACCGCGGTCACCGCGGCCCGGGTCCAGGTCACCCAGCTCTACGGCGCCGACTACCTGCCGGACGCGCCGCGCGTCTACGCCAGCAAGGTCAAGAACGCCCAGGAGGCGCACGAGGCGATCCGCCCCTCCGGCGACCGCTTCCGTACCCCGGCGGAGACCTCGCTCAGCGGCGACGAGTTCCGCCTCTACGAGCTGATCTGGATGCGCACCGTCGCCTCGCAGATGAAGGACGCGGTCGGCCAGTCGGTCACCGTCCGGGTCGGCGGCACCTCGAGCGACCGCCGGGACGTGGAGTTCTCCGCCTCCGGCAAGATCATCACGTTCCACGGTTTCCTCAAGGCGTACGTCGAGGGCGCCGACGACCCGAACGCCGAGCTGGACGACCGCGAGCGCCGGCTGCCGCAGGTCACCCAGGGCGACCCGCTCTCCGCCGAGCAGCTCACCCCCGAGGGCCACTCCACCAAGGCGCCGGCCCGGTTCACCGAGGCCTCGCTGGTCAAGGAGCTGGAGGACCGCGAGATCGGTCGCCCCTCGACCTACGCCTCGATCATCGACACGATCATCAACCGCAAGTACGTCTTCAAGAAGGGGACGGCGCTGGTGCCGTCGTTCCTCTCCTTCGCGGTGGTCAACCTGCTGGAGAAGCACTTCGGCCGGCTGGTCGACTACGACTTCACCGCCAGGATGGAGGACGACCTCGACCGGATCGCCAACGGCGAGGCGCAGTCCGTGCCGTGGCTCAAGCGCTTCTACTTCGGTGAGGGCGAGGCCGCCGCGGTGGGCGGCGCGGCCGAGGCCGGCAACGGCGACGGCGACCACCTCGGCGGGCTGAAGGAACTGGTCACCGACCTCGGGGCGATCGACGCCCGCGAGATCAGCTCGTTCCCGCTCAACGACGAGATCACCCTGCGGGTGGGCCGCTACGGCCCGTACGTCGAGAAGGCCGCGGCCGTCGAGGGCGAGCCGGGTCAGCGCGCCGACATCCCCGACGAGCTGCCGCCGGACGAGCTGACCGTGGAGCTGGCCGAGGAGCTGCTGGCCAAGCCGAGCGGCGACTTCGAGCTGGGCGCCGACCCGGTGAGCGGCAACATGCTGGTCGCCAAGGACGGCCGCTACGGCCCGTACGTCACCGAGATCCTGCCCGAGGGCACCCCGAAGACCGGCAAGAACGCGGTCAAGCCGCGGACCGCCTCGCTGCTCAAGACGATGTCGCTGGACACCGTCACCCTGCAGGACGCGCTGCAGCTGCTCTCGCTGCCGCGGGTGGTCGGTGTCGACGCCGAGGGCGTGGAGATCACCGCGCAGAACGGCCGGTACGGGCCCTACCTCAAGAAGGGGACCGACTCGCGCTCGCTCACCAGCGAGGAGCAGATGTTCACGGTCACGCTGGAGGAGGCGCTGGCGATCTACGCCCAGCCCAAGCAGCGCGGCCGGGCCGCCGCCGCCCCGCCGCTCAAGGAGCTGGGCACCGACCCGGTCAGCGAGCGCCCGGTGGTCGTCAAGGACGGCCGGTTCGGGCCGTACGTGACGGACGGCGAGACCAACGCCACGCTCCGCAAGGACGACGAGGTGGAGAGCATCACGCCCGAGCGCGGCTACGAGCTGCTCGCCGAGAAGCGGGCGCGCGGGCCGGTGAAGAAGGTCGCGAAGAAGGCCCCGGCCAAGAAGGCGGCGGCGAAGAAGACCACCACCGCCAAGACCACCACGGCCAAGAAGACCGTGGCGAAGAAGACGGTGGCCAAGAAGACCACCACGGCCGGCAAGGCGACCGCGGCGAAGAAGGCGACCTCGGCCGCCGCTTCGCCCGACGCCGGCTGACGCCCCGTGCGGTGACGCCCCGTGGGGCGCCGCCGCTCGTCGGGCCCGCCGACCCGGTCGACCCCCGCCCCACCTGGTGCGGGGGTCGACCTCGCCCGGCGGGCGCGTCACAGGGCTGTCATGATGCGCGGTCCGCAGCGGCATGAGCCCTTTCCGGCCATCCGGCGACCGCTACCCTGACGGTATGACGAGCGAGGAGCAGCCCACCCCCAGCGCAGCCGCCGCGGCCGGCATCGGCGTACCCGACCTGCCCGAGGTGGCGCCGGCCGGAACGCCCGGTGAGCGGGCCCGCGCCCTGCTGCGGCTGCGCCCCTACCGGCGGCTGTGGGTGACCCAGCTGATCGGCGGCACCGCCGACCGGCTGGCCTTCCTGGTGCTGCTCGCGCTCACGGTGGCCGCCGCCGCCACCGCCGGCCAGTTCGGCGGCGGGTACCGCGGCGTCGCCCTGACGGTCGCGCTGGTCTTCGCGGTCCGCCTCGCGGCCGCGGCGCTGGTCGGCGTCCCGCTGCTCGGCCCGCTCCACCGGCTGCTCACCACCCGGCTCGACCGGCGCTGGACGCTGATCGGCGCGGACGTGGTGCGCGCGGCCCTGATCGCCGTGGCGCCCTGGTGGCCGGTCTGGCTCGGGACGGGCTCCGCCGCCACCTACGCGCTGCTGGGCACCGTCTTCGCGGCCGGTGTCGCCGAGCGGATCTGGTCGACCGCCAAGGGCGCGACCGCGCCGGCCCTGCTCCCGCCGGTCAACCCGTACGCGCCGACGGACGAGCAGCGCCCCTCGGCCGCGAACCTGGACACCCTGCGCACGCTGGACCTGCGCACCGGCTGGGCCACCGTGCCGCTCGCGGCGGTCGGCCTGGTCGGCTTCACGCTGGTCAACAACCTCGTCGCGGCGCTGGGCTCGCAGTGGCTGAGGCACCACCAGGTGACGGTCGCCGCGCTGGGCGCCGCCGGGCTCTTCGCCGCCTCGGCCGTGCTGCTCAACCTTCAGGACCTGCCGCGCCGGGTGGCCGGCGCCGTGCCGCGCTCCCCGCTGCGGGGCCTGCGCGCGCCCACCGACGCGACCCCGGGCCCGGCGCTGGGCAAGGGCCGCACCGGCTCCGCGCCCTACTTCACCTTCTCGGTGGCCGCCGCCTACGCCGCGATGGCCGGCGCCGCGGCGCTCGCGCTGCTGACCTCCTTCGAGCACGGCGGCGGACCGGTCGGCTACGGCCTGCTGGTGCTCGCCGCGACCGGCCTGCCCTGGCTCGGGCTGCGGCTCACCCGGGTCACCCTGCCCGCGCTCTCGCGCCGCCGGCTGCTGGCGGTCGCGCTGCTGGTGATGGGCGTGGCACTGATCCTGGCCGGGCTGGTCTTCGACTACGTGCTGATCCTGCTGCTCACCTCGGTGGCCGCGACGGCCGCCGGCATCGTGGTCGGGGTCGGTCGCGCGCTGCTGGCGCAGGAGGTCGAGGAGGACCGGCTGCCGCGGGTCACCGAGCACCTGTACGCGGTGCTGCGGATGGTCGTGGGCGCCGCGCTGGTGGTGGTCCCGCTGATCGCGGCGGCCTACGGCGAGGTCGACTACGGCAGCCGCGGTCCGGGCAGCTTCACCTTCGTGCACGGCGGCGCCGCGCTCGCGGTGGCCACCGCCGGGGTGCTGACCCTGGTGCTGGCGGCCGTGGTCCTGCTCAAGACGGACGACCAGCGCGGCACCGTGCCGTTCGGCCGTGAGCTGCTGGAGGCGGTCAGCGGCGCGCGCGACGTGCCCGAGCACCGCACCACCGGCACCGGCTTCTTCATCGCCCTGGAGGGTGGCGACGGGGCCGGCAAATCCACCCAGGCGCAGGCGCTGGCCGAGTGGATCCGCAGCAAGGGCCACGAGGTGGTGCTGACCCGTGAGCCCGGTGGCAGCCCGGTCGGGCAGCGGCTGCGCGGCCTGGTCCTGGACGTCGGCAACACCGGCCTCTCGCACCGCGCCGAGGCGCTGATCTACGCGGCCGACCGCGCGGAGCACGTGGAGAACGTGATCCGCCCGGCGCTGGCCCGCGGCGCCGTGGTGATCACCGACCGGTACATGGACTCCTCGATCGCCTACCAGGGCGCCGGGCGCGACCTGGCCGCGACCGAGGTGGCCCGGATCTCGCGCTGGGCCACCGGCGGGCTGGTGCCCGACCTGACCGTCGTGCTGGACGTCGACCCGACGAAGGCGCGTGAGCGGTTCACCGAGGCGCTGGACCGGCTGGAGTCCGAGCCGACCGAGTTCCACGCCCGGGTCCGCGCCGGGTTCCTCGCGCTGGCGGCGGGCGACCCGGTGCGCTACCTGGTCGTCGACGGCAGCCGCGAGCCGGCGCTGGTCACCACCGCGGTGCGCCACCGGCTCGACCGCGAGCTGCCGCTCTCCGAGCAGGAGAAGGCCGCCCGGATCGAGCAGGAGCGCAAGGCCAGGGCGGAGGCCGAGCGCCGCGCGGCCGAGGAGGCCCGCAAGAAGGCCGAGGCGGAGGCCGCCGAGCGCAAGCGCCTGGAGCTGCTGGAGCAGCTGCGGGCCGAGCAGGCCGAGCAGGAGCGGCTGGCGAAGGAGGAGGCGGCCAGGGTCGCCGCCGAGGCGGCTCGCAAGGCTGCCGAGGAGGCCAGGCTCAAGGCGGCGGCCGAGGCCGCCGAGCGGGCGGCCGCGGAGGCCGAGCGCAAGGCCGCGGAGGAGGTCCGGCTGGCGGCCGAGGCCAAGGAGCGGGCCCGCCTGGAGGCGCAGGCCGCCCAGCAGGCCGAGCTGCAGCGCCAGCGCGACGTGCAGCGCGAGGAGCAGCGGCGACGGGCCGAGGAGGCGCTCCAGCGCGCCGAGGCGACCCGGGTCGCGGAGGCTGCCGCGGCGGCCGCGGCGGCGGCCAACGACGCGGCGGCGGTCACCGCCGAGCTGCCGCTGGTGACCGGCCCCGAGGATCTGACGCAGGAGATCTCCGAGCGCGACCGGCAGGCGGCGGTGGGCGCCGCCGACGCCGCCGCGCGGGCGGCGGGCGCGGTCGCGGGCGACCCCCCGGCCGCCGCCGCCGGGGGGGCGGGGGCCGGGCCCGGGGGCGACCCGGAGGGTGACGCGGCGGACGATCCGGCCACCGGGGCGGTCGACGCGACCGCGGTCCTGCCGAAGGTGCCGCAGAGCCCGCAGGGCTCGCAGGGCTCGCAGGCCAAGGGCCGTCCGGGCGCGGCCGCCACCGAGGGCCCGGCGGTCGACCGGACGGCGGTGCTGCCCCGGGTGACGCCGAGCGGCCCGGCCCCGACCGGGGTCCGGCCCCCCGCCGGTGGCGCGTCGGCCGGGAGCGCTGCGGCGCGTCCGGTGGTGTTGCCGGTCGAGGAGCGGCTGCCGCAGGGCCTGTGGCGGGCGGAGCCCGCGGTCGAGAGCACCCGTGAGCTGCCGGGGGGCCCCCCCGCCCCCGCGGGGCCGGGGGGGCCGGGCGCCGGCTTCGCGGGGGGGCCGGCGC
>NZ_BAAALF010000282.1:0-7397 GCF_039528135.1 Kitasatospora nipponensis
CGCCCCCGCCCCCCGAGGCTCCTGCCACCGAGGCCCCCGCCACCGGGCGCCGCTTCGCCGCCGCCCTGCTGGCCGGCGTCTGCGCGCTGCCCGGCGCCGTCAGCGGCTACGCGGTGCCGGTGCCCACCAGCGGTGCGGACACCGTGAAGGTCGCGCTCATCCAGGGCAACGTGGCCAAGCCCGGCATGGACTTCCTGGGCCGGCCGATGATGGTGCTCGACAACCACGCCTCCGCCACCGAGCGGCTGGCCGCGGACGTCCAGGCCGGCCGGGCGCCCCGCCCCGACCTGGTCATCTGGCCGGAGAACTCCTCCGACCTGGACCCCTTCAGCGACCCGCTCGCCTACCAGCGGATCGACCAGGCGGTGCGCGCGATCGGCGTGCCCACCCTGGTCGGCGCCCTGGTGGACGGCCCGGACGCCCAGCACGTGCAGAACGAGGGCATCGTCTGGGACCCGGTCTCCGGTCCGGGCGCCCACTACACCAAGCAGCACCCGGTGCCGTTCGGCGAGTACGTCCCGTTCCGCTCGGTGCTGATGAAGCTGATCACCCGACTGCAGCGGGTCGCCCACGACTTCTACCCCGGCAAGGGCACCGGCGTCATGCAGCTGGGCCCGGCCCGGATCGGTGACGTGATCTGCTTCGAGGTCGCCTACGACGAGATCGTGCGGGACACCGTCAACGACGGCGGCCGGGTGCTGGTCGTGCAGACCAACAACGCGACCTATGCCGAGAGCGGTCAGCCCGACCAGCAGCTGGCGATGTCGCGGCTGCGCGCGGTCGAGCACGGCCGGGCCGTGCTGATCGCCTCGACCAGTGGCATCAGCGCCGTGATCCGCCCCGACGGCAGCATCGAGACCCGCACCGCCGAGCTGACCGCCGCCGAGATCAGTGCGAACGTCCCGCTGCGCGACGGCCGCACGCTCGCCGACCGGGTGGGCGCCGCGCCGGAGTGGGCGTTGTCCGTGATCGGGCTGCTGGCCTGCGGCGTCGCGGTGCTGATCGGCCGCCGCCGCCCGCGCGGCGGAACACCCGCGGCCGGCGGACCGTTGTCCAGGGTGGCGCCCTGACCGCGCGGGACGAGCCCGGCGGCGCGCGCGTGCGCCGCGATGGAGTGGATTCGTACCGTGACCCAGCACGTTGACCCGACCCAAGCCCCGGGCCGTCCCGGTGGTCCGCCGACCGGTCGACGCAGCCGGCTGCGCCGGGTGCTGCCCCTGGTGGTGACCGCCTGGCTGGTCCTGGAGATCTGGCTGGTGGTGCAGGTGGCCTCGGCCATCGGGTGGCCCCTGGTCCTGCTCCTGCTGCTGCTCGGCATCGTGCTGGGGGGCCGGCTGATCAAGCGGGCCGGCCTGAAGGCCCTGCGGGCCGCCTCGGCCTCGCTGGAGCAGGGCACCATGCCCGCCCCGGGCGCCGCGGAGACCGGCACCAGCCTGACCGTGCTGGCCGGCGTGCTGCTGATGGTCCCGGGCTTCCTGTCCGACCTGGTCGGGCTGACCCTGCTCTTCCCGCCGACCCGGGCGCTGTGGCGCCTGGCGGGCCGCCGGGTGGTGCGCAAGGCCCTGCGGGTGCCGGCCGGCGCGGGCGATCCGCTGGCGGACGCGCTGCGCCTGCAGGAGCAGCTGCGCATCCACCGCCCCGACGGCAAGGTGATCCAGGGCGAGGTGGTCGACCCGGCGCCGCCGCAGTGGCCGGGCACCCCGCAGGACGGCGCCACCCCGCCGCTGAGCCGCTAGAGCTTCTTCAGCCTCTTCGACGCAAGGGGGAGCGCTCCGATGATCGGGGCGTTCCCCCGTCCGGCTGCCCGCCACCGGTGTCCAGCGGGGGAGCGGTGGTCGCGAACGGGTGGCCCGCAACGGGTGCCGGAACACGCGTGGGGCCCGATCCGTGATCACGGATCGGGCCCCACGCGTGTCGCCACCGGTGCTAGGGGTGGCTTCGGGTCAGGCGCTCTTGCGGGTGTCCCGCGGGTGTACCGCGAGGTTCATCCCGCCGGAGCGGAGCACGGCCAGCCGCTCGGCCAGCACCTCCTCCAGCTCCTCACGGGTCCGGCGCTCCATCAGCATGTCCCAATGGGTCCGGGTGGGCTTGGTCTTCTTCTCTTCCGGCTCGTCACCGTCCAGCAGGACGGCCTCGGTGCCGCAGAACCGGCACTCCCAGGCCGAAGGAATCTCCGCCTCGACGGAGAAGGGCACCTCGAAGCGGTGTCCGTTCTGACATGCGTACTCGACGGTCTGGCGCGGGGCCAGATCGATGCCACGGTCGGTCTCGTAGCTAGTGGCGCCGAGTCGCGTGCCGCGGAGAGCTCGCTCGCTCATGAATCGTGCCTCCAGGGCTTATGGCCCACAGGACTAGTTGGGGGTCGCTGTCTTCGTCGTTCCGGTCAACGCTCGGCCGTCGACGAAGATTCCCGTCCCGGGACATGCGTCGTCTGTCGTGCCGCCCCTGTTTGTACCCATCTCCGTCCGTTTTGTCACATCTGGAGTGGGATATCACCCTGAGTGTCACGAATTTCGCGCCCTGTGACCGATTCTGCTTATCCGGGGCAGTGCACTGGCCTCGCGGGAGCGTACTGGGGTCGCCCGGGAATTCGCCATTCTGGCAGCTCAGCTCCGGTCACCACTGCGGGGCGGAGCGGACTTCGTGCTGATCCGCACGATCCGCGCGGTCCTTGCCGAGCTCGACGCGCACCGGCGCGCCCTGCGGGGCGCCGGCCGGACGGGCCCCGACCGGGTGCGCGCCGACGGGTGACGAGCCGGCCGGCTGCGCGGTGGCCGGGGTGTGCGGCTGGTGGTCGGGCAGCGGCGGGGCGGCCGCCTCGGTGCGGGTGTCGCGGTGCGGGAGCAGGGCGATCACCGCGTCCCGCAGCCGCGCCGGCGCCTCGTCGTCCAGCGGGTCCACGGTGGCCGGCACCTGGAGCCGGGTCGGCGCGTGCGCCCCGATCCGGGCGTAGCCGCGTCCGGGAGGGGTCTGCGCGGCGGGGGCGATGTCGAGCGGGACGCCCAACGCGACCTGCAGCTCCTCGGGGGTGCGGGCGCCGAGCGCGACCCGGGCCCGGGCGGTGCTGCGCACGGTGGGCGAGATCCGGTCGGCGGCCTCGATGGTGTCCACCACCACCACGGTGACCCGGGCGGCCCGGCCGTGCCGCAGCGGGACCTCCAGCAGGTCCTGCGGGTCGGGCCGGCCCTCGGCGTGGGCCAGCTCGCTGAGCTCGGTGGGGTGGTCCAGCAGCAGCCAGAGCGGACGGGTGGCGTCCGCCGGGGCCGGCTCGCCGCGGTAGCGGGCCGCGTTGAGGGCGGCCAGCCGGCGCTCGGTCTCCTGGGCCGCCCACTCCAGGGCGGCCAGCGCGCCGTGCAGGCTGGTCTCCACGGTGTGCACGCCCGGGCGGTTGACCAGGCAGGCGTGCTCGCCGGTGCCGGCGCCGTCGATCACCAGCAGGTCGCCGTGGGCCAGCGCCTGCAGGGCCACCGTGCGCAGCAGCGTGGAGGTGCCGGAGCCGGCCGGGCCGAGGGCGAGCAGGTGCGGGTCGGCCGAGCGCGGACCGGTGCGCCAGACCACCGGCGGCTGGTGGCCGCTGCCGCCGTCCTGGGCGACCGGGATCATCCGCTGGGTGGCCAGGCTGTCCGTGAAGCCGAGCACGATCTCGCCCGGCGCGGTCACCCAGTTCTGCGCGGGGACGTCGACCGGCAGCGGGGAGAGCGCGGTCACCTGCAGCCGGTTGCACTCCTCGTCCCAGTCGAAGCGGTACTCCCGGGCCCGGCCGGCCTTGCCCTGCACGACCTGCTCGATCCGGGCCCGGGCGATCGGCTCGGTGTCGGTGAAGTAGGCCGGGTAGGCGATCTCCAGCGCGGCCAGCCGGCCGTCCGGGTCGAAGGCCCAGTCGGTGAAGACGTCCCGGTAGCCGCCCTCGGGGCCGTAGAGCGGGCAGGGGTCGTCGGCGGCGCAGAGGTAGGGGGTCAGGGCGGCGTAGAGCGCGGGCAGCTTGACGTCGGCGGGGTCCGGCGTGGGCTCCTGGGCGGTCCGGGGCCGGCGGCCGGCCCAGGCGGCGCTGGCGAGCAGCGCGACGATCGCCAGCAGCGGGCCGTGCGGCAGCAGCACCCCGCCCACCAGGGCGGCGGCGGTCAGCAGCAGGGTCGGGCCGCGGCGGTCCTTGGGCGTGGCCGCCCAGCGGGCCCGGGCCCAGCCGGCGTGCCGGCGCAGGCCGCGCGCGATCAGGGTGAGCGGCGCGAACATGTCGGCGGCGTGGTCCCCGGCGGTGCGGGCGAGGTCGCGGCTGCGGACCAGCTGCTCGCGTCCGCGGGTGAGGTGGCGGTTGAGGGACATGGTCCTTGACTCCCCGGGCGGATGGGACGGGACGGGTGGGGCGGGCGAGGCCGTGCGACGGCCGTCCGGCCGCTGGGCGGCGGTGGCGCGGTGACGGCGGTGCTGCGGGGAAGGCGCGCGGCCCGGGGGCGGTGGGTCCGCGCCCGGGCCGGCGTGTGGCGGGATCCGGGGCCCGTGGGAGGGGCCTCGGGGGAGGGGAGCCGCAGGGCTCAGAACTTGATGCCGCCGAGCAGGTTGGCCAGGCTCGCGCCGCCGGCCTGGATGCTGGGGGCGATCGCGGTGCCCGCGAGGTAGAAGCCGAACAGGGCGCAGACCAAGGCGTGCGAGACCTTGAGGCCGTCCCGGCGGAAGAAGAGGAAGGCGATGGTGCCGAACAGGACGATGCCGGAGATGGACAGGATCACGGGGTCTGCTCCTCGGTGAGGCGGGACAGGGGACCACTGCCGTGGGATGGCAGCGGTGAGGTGGTCCGCGAAGCCATACAGGGGACAGTGTCACGGAAAGTGCCACAATCGTGACAAAAAGTAATAGATGATGGAACGGGGCAAACGGGTGGTTCTCGGCGGAAGTCGCAGGCCGTGGGTGGGGAACGGGGGTTCGAACGGCCCGGCCATGGGCCTTCGGGCCGGAGTTCTCGGCCTTTTCGCTGTGACGGGTGTGGTGTGTGTGACGGCTGAGTACTCCTGATATTTCGCCCGAACGGAGGCGTGACCAGTTGCCCGGCGTGTCGTGTGCGGCGGCCGGATCGTGGACGGTCGCTGGTCCCGGCCCGGGTGGGCGGCTACCGTGCGGGGGCACCGAGCCGGCGCCCGCCGCCCGGTCCGACCCACTGTCAGGAAGGGGCCGTGATGGCCGACTCCCGCGAACCGCAGAATCCCGCCGCAGCCGGGCCGCAGGACGGGCGGCCGGCCGCCGAGGAGCCGGCCGAGGCCGAGCTGGTGGAGCTGGCCGGGCGGATCTTGGACGCCGCCCGGGCCGCCGACGCCGCGGCGCTGGCCGCCTTCCTGGCCGCCGGTGCGCCGCCGAACCTGGCCAACGACCGGGGCGACACCCTGCTGATGCTGGCCGCCTACCACGGTCACGCGCCGGCCGTGCGGGTGCTGCTGGAGCACGGCGCGGACCCGGACCGGGTCAACGACCGCGGGCAGACCCCGCTCGCGGGCACGGTCTTCAAGGGGGCCGAGGAGGCCCTGACGGCACTGCTGGAGGGCGGCGCCGACCCGCGGGCCGGCCAGCCCTCGGCGTACGCGACCGCGCAGATGTTCGGCAAGGACGAGCTGCTGGCCCGCTTCGCCGCCCGCTGAGCGCCGTCCACGGTCCGTGCCCCGGGGCCGCCCCTGCGTCCACGGATCATCGGATGATCGGGCCGCCGTATGCTTGGCGGCCATGGAGCTTCGTACAACCCGCTACGACCACCCCGACGCCGAACTGCTGACCGCCGAGGTCCAGCAGGAGTACGTGCGCCGCTACGGCGACGGTGACCTCACCGTCCTGCACGCCGAGCACTTCGTGCCCCCGTACGGCACCTTCGTGGTGGCCTACCTGGACGACGCGCCGGTTGCCTGCGGCGGCTGGCGCGCCAAGGACGGTGACAGCCCCTTCCTGCTCGACGGCGACGCCGAGCTCAAGCGGATGTTCGTGGTGCCGGCCGCCCGGGGGCGCGGGCTGGCCCGCGCGGTGCTGCGCCACCTGGAGGCCTCGGCCTCGGCGGCGGGCCGCAAGCGCGTGGTGCTGGAGACCGGCACCGAGCAGCCGGAGGCGGTGGCGCTGTACACCTCCGAGGGGTACCGCCCGATCACCAAGTTCGGCCTCTACCGGGAATCGCCGCTGAGCATCTGCCTGGGCAAGGAACTGGTCTCCAGCTGAGGCCCGGCGCCCGCCGGGACCGGGTCGCACCGGCCCCCGCGGGCGCCGCCACCCGGCCGGACCGGGCCCGGGCGGCCGTCCGTCACCGGGCGGCCGGAACTGTTCCGAGAATTCTTCACATTCCCCGTTACTTCTCCGCGCGGTGCCGCCGATTGGTCGGTCACGTGACTGGTCACGGTGAATTCTCAGTACTCCGGACGTGCGGTCGTACCCCGTCTGCCTGCATAAACCGTGAATTGAGCCCATGGGCTGGGCTAGCGTCTTCCCCGCTGCGTCTGCTGGGTGGTCCCGGATTCCTCGGGTCCGTCCCTACCCCTGCCCATCCGCTGATTCTCGGGAGACATCGTGCACGACAATTGCCGGCCGGAAACCACGGCGGCCACCGCCGACGGCCTCCAGCTCGCGGTGAACGCGCTTGCCGAATTCCCCGTCCGGGCCGGGGCCGGAAACATGACCGGCCGCCTCGCCGCCGTCGCCGACCTGTGCCGGGCGGTGGACGGCGCCCTGGACGCGCTGGTGGTCCGCACCGCGGCGGAGGCCGCGGAGGAGGGCTGGACCACCGAGGGGATGCTGGCGGCGGACGCCGGCTACCACGCCCGGCTGCAGCGGGCGCTGGCCGGCACCGGGTCGCGCTCCGGCGCGGGCCACACCCGGACGACGGCGTGAGGGGCGGACCGATGACGACCCGCAACGCCCACGTGCTGCACTGCCCGACCCGCTGGAGCGATGTCGACGAGAACGGGCACATCAACAATGCCCGGCTGGTCGGCTACATCCAGGAGGGAATCTACGACCTCTTCCACCACCACGCGAAGGCGGTCCGCGATTCCCTCTTTCCGGCCGGATTCCTGATCGCCCGGCACGAGATCGATTATCTCCAGCAGTTGCACCACCAGCCGGAACCGCTGCTGGTCCGCCTCACGGTGGATCGGCTGGGACGCAGTTCCGCCCACGTGCGGGTCGATGTCTGCCGTGATCCGTTCACGTACATGACGGCGCGCACCGTGGTGGTGGCTCGTGATCTGGACTCGGGGCGCTCGCGCAAGCTGAGCCAGTCGGAGCGGCGATTCCTCTCCGACTACATGACGATCAGTCCGCACCTGCTGGCGGCCCGCACGGTGGCCCCGCGGCCGCCCGCCCCCCGGCCCGCCGCGGTCGTCCCGCAGCCCGCCGCTGCGGCCGTGGCCGCCCGGCCGGCCGCGGTCCGG
>NZ_BAAALF010000283.1:0-7366 GCF_039528135.1 Kitasatospora nipponensis
CAGCTCCACCCCGAGCAGTCCACCGACGCCATCGTCATCCACCACCCCGAGGCGAAGTACTTCAACGCGCGGTAACCCGTCGATCGCGTGCCGTTCGCTGAGGTGCGCGTATCCTGGATCACCCCGTACGGGCCGGGGCCCGCGGTCGCAGTCTGGCCGCGGGCCACCGGCCCGTCACCTCCTGGGGCCGCGTACAGCGAAGGGACGAGCCTCATGACCAGCATCGACACCCCCACCGCGGTCCTCGGCGAGCAGCCGGCACGGTGGGGTCTGCAGGCGGTGCTGGTGGACATGGACGGCACGCTGGTGGACACCGAGCACTTCTGGTGGCAGGCGGAGGCCTCGCTCTTCGCCGAGCTCGGCCACCCGCTGGACGAGTCGCACCGCGCGCACGTGGTGGGCGGCCCGATGACCCGGGTGATCGACTACCTGCTGGGCGTCACCGGCCTGGAGCTGAGCCCGGCCGAGCTGACCGTGCGGATCAACCAGCGCTTCGTCGACCTGCTGGACGGTGGCGCGCCGCTGATGCCCGGCGCCGGGCGGCTGCTGGAGCTGCTCGGTGAGCACGGGATCCCGGCGGCGCTGGTCTCCGCCTCGCACCGGCGGATCATCGACCTGGTGCTGAAGAACCTGGGCGCGCACCCGTTCGCCTTCTCGGTGGCCGGCGACGAGGTGGCCCGCACCAAGCCGCACCCGGACCCGTACCTGGCAGCGGTGGCCCGCTTCGGCGCCGAGCCGGGCCGCTGCGTGGTCATCGAGGACGCGCCGCTGGGCGTGCAGGCCGGGCTGGCGGCCGGCTGCCCGGTGATCGCGGTCCCCTCGGTCGCTCCGGTCGAGCCGGGGCCGGGGCGCACCGTGCTGACCTCGCTGACCGAGCTGGATCTTGACCTGCTGCACTCGGTGGTCGCCGCCCGGGTGTGACTCTCCTCACCCGAACGGCCTTGCTGACGGGTCGTCAACTCTCGAGCACCGGGAGAAACCGGACATTGGCTGACAACTCGTCGGCCGGGGCGTCCGTGCCGGGCCTCGTACGGGTGTGCGCTGGTCGGTCGTGCGTGTCCGATATGGCAGGCTGCTGCGGTCTATCCCGACACGCCCGAGTAGTCCCGTTGGCGCGTCCCCCATCCGGGGCCGGCCGTGGCTGCTCCCCCCGGCGCACCCTCAGCCGGCCTGCACGGAGAAGGAACGCATGACCTCAGCGATACGACGCGCCCCCGGCCGCCTCGCGACCCTGGGCTGCGCGGCCCTGGTGGCCACCACCGTGGCCGGCTGCGGTTCGGTCAAGTCCACGATCAGCGGCACCGGTGGCAAGGACAGCGCCATCACGATGGGGACCACCGCCGTCACCAGCGTGCTGGACCCGGCCGGCGCCTACGACTTCGGCTCCTGGATGGTGCTCAACAACACCTTCCAGTCGCTGCTGAGCTTCCCGGTGGGGGCGACCAGCCCGCAGCCGGACGCCGCGAAGTCGTGCGAGTTCACCGGCGCCGACGCGATGACCTACCACTGCTCGATCCGTCCGGGGCAGACCTTCTCCAACGGTCACCCGCTGACCGCGCAGGACGTGGTCTTCTCCATCGACCGGATGAAGAAGATCAAGGACGACAACGGTCCCTCCTCGCTCTTCGACACCATCAAGTCGGTCGAGGCCAACGGCGACGGCGACGTGGTCTTCCACCTCACCCAGCCCGACGCGGTGCTGCCCGACAAGCTCGCCAGCGGCGCCGGCTCGATCGTCGACCACAGCGTCTTCCCGGCCGACAAGGAACTGCCCAACGACCAGCTGGTCGGCTCCGGGCCGTACAAGATCGACTCGATCGACCAGACCGCCCGCCCGGACGGCACCAAGGTCCCCGGCAAGATCACCCTGTCGGCGAACAGCCACTACAAGGGCGAGCAGAAGCTCAAGAACTCCAAGTTCGTGCTGCGCTTCTTCAACCAGCCGGCCGACCTGAAGAGCGCGCTGGACAGCGGCGACGTCGACCTGACCGACAACAGCCTGGACCCGACCGTCTCGGCCCAGCTGCAGGCCGACCAGATCGCCGGCAAGGGCACCGTCCAGGTCACCGACGGCGCCGGCAGCGACACCCGCTTCCTGGTCTTCAACACCAAGGACCAGACCACCGGCCAGGTCGCCGTGCGCCAGGCGATCGCCCAGCTGCTGGACCGCACCGCGCTCAGCCGCGACGTCTACGCGCGTACCGTGCAGCCGCTCTACTCGGTCATCCCGCAGGGCATCACCGGCCACAACACCGCCTTCTTCGACAAGTACGGCGACCCGGACCCGGCCAAGGCCAAGGCGATCCTGGCCGCGGCCAAGATCCAGACCCCGGTCAAGTTCACCCTGACCTGGTCGCGCGCCAACGCCCAGGGCGCCGAGAGCGCCGAGCTCAAGCGCCAGCTCGAGGCGAGCGGGCTCTTCCAGGTGACCGTCCAGCAGCAGGCCGACTGGGACGCCTTCAAGAAGGGCTGGGCGAACGGCGACTACCAGGCCTACACGGTCGGCTGGACCCCCGACTACCCGGACCCGGACGACTTCGTGGTCCCGCTGGTGGTGGACGGCGGCGCCTTCCACAACGGCTTCGACGACCCGCAGATCAGCCAGAAGCTGGTCCCCGACACCCTGCGCCAGGCCGACCGGACGGTGGCCGCCAGCACCTTCACCGCCATCCAGAACTCGCTGGCCGGTTCGGTGCCGCTGGTGCCGCTCTTCCAGAACAAGGCGTTCTACGCCTCCCGCGCCGACATCACGGGCGTGGCGGCGACGATGGACTCCACCGGGATCTTCCGCTTCGGCGAGATCGGCCGCACCAGCTGACCCCGCCCGCCGCGCGCCCTCGACGGCGCGCGGCACGCGGCGGCGAAACGCCGTGGGGCCGACCGGATCACTCCGGTCGGCCCCACGGCGTTTCGCGCCCCCGCCCGCGGGCGGGCCCGCTCACAGCGCGCCGGGGCGCACCAGCCCGCTCTCGTAGGCGAAGACCGCCGCCTGCACCCGGTCGCGCAGCCCCAGCTTGGTCAGCACATGGCCCACGTGCGTCTTGACCGTGGTCTCGCTGACGAACAGCTCCGCGGCGATCTCCGCGTTCGACAGACCCCGGGCGACCAGCCGCAGCACCTCCATCTCACGCTCGGTGAGCGTGGTCAGGGCCGGCGAGGGCGTCTCGTCGCCCGAGGGCAGCCGGGTGGCGTACATGTCCAGCAGCCGGCGGGTGATCGAGGGCGCCAGCATCGCCGCGCCGTCCGCCACCACCCGGATCGCCTGCACCAGCTCCTCGGCCGGCACGTCCTTGAGCAGGAAGCCGCTGGCCCCGGCCCGCAGCGCCTCCACCACGTACTCGTCGAGGTCGAAGGTGGTCAGTACCAGCACCTTCACCGGGCCGTCGCGCCCGGGTCCGGCGATCCGCCGGGTCGCCTCCACGCCGTCCATCCGGGGCATCCGGATGTCCATCAGCACCACGTCGGGCTGCAGCGCCCGGACCTGCTCCAGCGCCTGCTGACCGTCCCCGGCCTCGCCCACCACCACCAGGTCGGCCTCGGCCTCCAGGATCATCCGGAAACCGGTGCGCAGCAGTGGCTGGTCGTCGACCAGCAGCACACGGATCGTCACCTAGGACTCCTTGCTCATCGTGCTCGTCCGATGATCCCCCGTGGGATCCTCGTCGGTTCGGGCCGCCGGCAGGACGGCCAGCGGCAGCGGGTACGGCGGGGGAGTGCCGCCGAACTCCGGACAGCTCTGCTGGTGGTCGCACCAGTCGCAGAGCCGGTTGCGGGTGGCCGGGAAGTCGCCGGTGGCCACCGCCCGGAGAATCGTCTCCCACAGCGCGAGCAGCTTGCGCTCCACCGCCCGCAGGTCCGCCTCGTCCGGGTCGTAGCTGACCACGTCGCCGCCGCCGCCCAGGTAGACCAGCTGCAGCCGCTTGGGCAGCACGCCCTTCCAGCGCCAGACCACCAGCGCGTAGAACTTCATCTGGAACATCGCCTTGCCCTCGAAGTCCCGCGAGGGCGCGCGGCCGGTCTTGTAGTCCACCAGCCGCACCTCGCCGGTGGGCGCCACGTCGACCCGGTCGATGTAGCCGCGCAGCTTGAGGCCGGCGTCCAGCACCGTCTCCACGTACAGCTCGCGCTCGGCCGGCTCCAGGCGGGTCGGGTCCTCCAGCCGGAACCACTGCGCGAGCAGCTTCTCGGCGTCCGCCAGCCAGCGCGCCAGCTCCGCCCCCTCGGTGCCGGGCTCCTGGCCGGGGAACAGCTCGGCCAGCTCCGGACGCTCGCCCAGCAGTCGCTCCCACTGCGGGCGCAGCAGCTCCAGCGCCCGCTCGGGGGTCCGCTCGCCGGCCGGGTGGTCGAAGAGCCGCTCCAGCACCGCGTGCACCAGGGTGCCCCGGGTGGCCGCCGCGCTCGGCGGCTCCGGCAGCTTGTCGATCACCCGCAGCCGGTAGAGCAGCGGGCAGGTCAGGAAGTCCCCGGCGCGCGAGGGGGAGAGGCCGCTGGGCGGCGCGGCCCGGCGGGCGGTCTCGGTCTGCTGCATACCCCCGACCCTAGGGGGTCCGGCTGTCATCCGGCTGCCAGACCGCTCACAGCCCGCCCGCGGGACCGGCCCGCTCCCGGGCGTACCCGGGGCCCGCGCAGTGGGTAGAAGACTCGGTGAGGGGCCGTCCGGCCACCTGGGGCCGAGATCACGTAGCGTGGGCAGCCTCCCGCCCGCCAGGGCCGGGGACACGGCGGGGACAACGACCTGTGAAGGGGTCACGGTGAGCGACACCACGGGGAAGCAGACCTCCCAGCAGCCGCCGCAGGACGGCGACGGGGGGCCCAAGGACCCGCGGCGTCCTGGCAACGGCATCCTGATGGGCCGCCCGTTCGGCGTGCCGGTCTACGTCACCCCGTCCTGGTTCCTGATCGCCGCGCTGATCACCTGGCTCTTCGGCGGCCGGCTCGGCGACGTGCTGCCCGAGCTCGGGTACACCCGCTACCTGGTCGCGCTCTCCTTCGCGATCGCCTTCTACGGCTCGGTGCTGGTCCACGAGCTCGCCCACACGGTGGTGGCGCTGCGGTACCGCCTGGGCGTGCGCCGGATCCAGCTGCAGTTCTTCGGCGGCGTCTCCGAGATCGAGAAGGAGGCCCAGACGCCCGGGCGCGAGTTCTGGCTGGCCTTCGTGGGGCCGCTGCTCTCGCTGGTCCTGGGCGGGGTGTGCTGGCTGGCCATGAAGCAGGTCGAGCTCGCCACCGTCCCCGGCGTGCTGCTGGCCGGGCTGGCGGTGGCCAACCTCGTGGTCGCCGCCTTCAACCTGCTGCCCGGCCTGCCGCTGGACGGCGGACGGATGCTGCGCGCCGTGGTGTGGGGCCTGACCGGCCGCCCGATGACGGGCACGCTGGCCGCCGCCTGGGCCGGGCGGGCGCTGGCCCTGGTGGTGCTCTTCGCGCTGCCCGCCCTCGGCGCCGCCCAGTCGGGCGGCGCACAGCGCCCGGCCGGCGACTCGCTGCTGGACGCGGTGCTGGGCGCGGTGCTGGCGGTGGTCATCTGGAACGGCGCCGGCGCGGCGGTGCGCAACGCCCGGCTCAAGGAGGCCCTGCCGCAGCTGAGCGTGCGCGGTCTGACCCGCCGCTCGGTGGCGGTGACCGCCGACACCCCGCTCGCCGAGGCGCTGCGCCGCGCCCGCGAGGCGCAGGCCGGCGCCGTCGTGGTCACCGACAGCCAGGGCTCGCCGATCGCGCTGGTCAAGGAGGCCGCGGTGCTCCAGGTCCCCGAGCAGCGCCGCCCCTGGGTGGCGGCCGGCGCCCTGGCCCGCTCGCTGGAACCGGGCCTGACGCTGACCGCCGACCTCGACGGCGAGCAACTGCTGGCCGCCCTGCGCACCACCCCCGCCAGCGAGTACCTGGTGCTGGACGCGCGCGGCGCGGTCTACGGCGTGCTCGCCGTCTCCGACGTCGAGCGCCGGCTCACCCGCGCGCTGACCGGCCGCTGACCGCTGGGCGCCCGCGCCCGGAGCCCGCGCAGCGCGGTGGTCGGGGCGGCACCCGCGTTCCCTTAGGATTGTCCTTATGTCCGAACCGACCGGTGCCACCCGCAGGCGGGGGCCATTCACGGTCGGGGACCAGGTACAGCTGACCGACCCCAAGGGCCGTCACTACACGTTCACGCTCGAAGCCGGGAAGAACTTCCACACCCACAAGGGTGCCTTCCCGCACGACGAGCTGATCGGCGCCCCCGAGGGAACCGTCGTGCGCACCACGGGGAACGTGCCCTACCTCGCGCTGCGCCCCCTGCTCCCCGACTACGTCCTGTCCATGCCCCGCGGCGCCGCCGTGATCTACCCCAAGGACGCGGGGCAGATCCTGGCGATGGCCGACATCTTCGCCGGCGCCCGCGTGGTCGAGGCCGGCGTCGGCTCCGGCGCGCTCAGCACCTACCTGCTGCGCGCGGTCGGCGACACCGGCATGCTGGCCTCCTACGAGCGCCGCCAGGACTTCGCGGACATCGCCCGCAAGAACGTCGAGCGCTACTTCGGCAGCCCGCACCCGGCCTGGAAGCTCACCGTCGGCGACCTCCAGGACAACCTCGTCGAGGACGAGGTCGACCGGATCATCCTGGACATGCTCGCCCCCTGGGAGTGCCTGGACGTCGCCGCCAAGGCGCTCGTCCCCGGCGGCCTGATCTGCTGCTACGTGGCCACCACCACCCAGCTGTCGCGCACCGTCGAGGCGCTGCGCGAGCACGGCTCCTTCACCGAGCCGCAGTCGTGGGAGACCATGGTCCGCACCTGGCACGTCGAGGGCCTCGCGGTGCGCCCCGACCACCGGATGATCGGCCACACCGGCTTCCTGCTCACCAGCCGCCGGCTCGCCGACGGCGTCGAGCCGCCCCTGCGCCGCCGCCGCCCCGCCAAGGGCGCCTACGGCGAGGACTACGACAACGGTTCGCCCGAGCTGAGCCTGGCCGAGCGGGCCGCGGCCCGCGCCCAGGCCCGCGAGACCACCCCGGTGATCGAGCAGGACTGACCGTCCCGCCGGTCGCAAGAAGGCCGCACGCCGCAGGGCGGCACCCCGTCGAGGGTGCCGCCCTGCGGCGTTCGCGTCCCCGCCGGCGGGGTGCGACCCGGTGCCGGCCGCCCGCCCCTGATGTGCGACGATGCTGCCTCACACGTACACCCGGCCGGTGGAGGGCACCCCCTTGGCGCAGGCAGCGGACGCAGCGGTCGACCCCACCGGGGACCCTGACGCCCCCCCAGCACAGTCGGCGGGCCGCGCGCCGGCCCGGTCCACGCCGCGACACTGGAGCCTGGTCGCGCTGGCCTGCGCGGCCGTGGTCGCCGCCACGCTGGCCGCCGCCCCCGCGGTGCGCACCGTCGCCCCCCGCGCCCCGAAG
>NZ_BAAALF010000284.1:0-7362 GCF_039528135.1 Kitasatospora nipponensis
CCTGCAGCGCCCCCACGTCACCGAGCCAGAGCCGGGTGCCGATCCGCGAGCGGAACTCCGTCCAGGGGAACTCCCCCGCCAGCCGGGCCGACTCCGCGGCGCCGAGATGGCTCAGGAAGACCGTGCCGAGCGGCAGCTCCGCCGCCCCGAGCACCCGCAGCCACCGCGCCACCTCCTCGACCGGGTCCGAGCCGTCGGGCCGGTCCAGTGGCAGGTGCAGCGCGAAGCCCCGGAACTGCACCCCGGCCAGCGCCGCGGCCAGGTGCGGCAGGTCGTCGGCGCCGATGCCGTGCCGGCGCATGCTGGTCATGCACTCCACCACCACCTGGTGGCCGGCCAGTGCCCGCAGCGCCTCCAGCGAGCCGACCGTGCGCACCACCCGCTCGCGCGGCAGCTGCGGCCCCTCCTCGCCGATCCGGTACGGGGTCAGCACCAGCAGGTCACCGGCGTAGCCGCCGGCCAGCGCCTCGGCGGCCTCCTGGGCGGTGCCGACCGCCAGCATCCCGGTGCCCAGCAGCGCGGCCTCCTCGGCCAGCCGCCGGTTGCCCAGCCCGTAGCCGTTGCCCTTGGCGACCGGGACCAGCCCGGGGAACTCGGCCAGCAGGGCCCGCTGGTGCGTCCGCCAGCGATCGGTGTCCACATAGAGCGAAAGGGTCATCGGTGTTCTCCGCGGATCTGGTGAGGGTGCTTCATCGACGCTTGAGGTAGAGGTCCAGGGCCTTGTGCAGGACCCTGTTCAGGGGGAAGTCCCACTCGCCCAGGTACTCCGCGGCCTCGCCGCCGGTGCCGAGCTTGAACTGGATCAGCCCGAAGAGGTGGTCGCTCTCGTCGAGGGTGTCGCTGATGCCGCGCAGGTCGTAGCGGCCGGCTCCCAGCGCGTAGGCGTCGCGCATCATCCGCCACTGGACGGCGTTGGACGGCTTGACCTCGCGCTTGTGGTTGGCGGAGGCGCCGTAGGAGTACCAGACGTGCTCGCCGACCGTGAGCATGGTGGTCGCGGCCAGCGCCTCGCCCTCGTGACAGGCCAGGTACAGCCGCATCCGGTTGGGGTCCTCGGCATTGAGCGCGGTCCACATCCGCTGGAAGTAGGAGAGCGGACGCGGGGTGAAGTGGTCGCGCTCGGCGGTCACCAGGTAGAGCCGGTGAAAGGCCGCCAGGTCCTCGAAGCCGCCCTGCACCACCTCGACGCCGCTCTTCTCGGCCTTCTTGATGTTGCGCCGCCACTGCTGGTTGAAGCCGCGCTGGATGTCGTCCAGCGAGCGGTCGGCCAGCGGGACCTGGAAGACGTAGCGCGGCTGCACGTCGCCGAAGCCCGCCCCGCCGTCCTCGCCCTGCAGCCAGCCCGCCCGGCGCAGCCGGTCCGCCAGCTCGAAGGCCCGCGGCTCGGACCAGTCCGGTTCGATGTCGCGCAGCCGCTTGGCCTCCTTGGCGGCGATCGCCTCCTTGACGGTCGCCGCGCCCCAGCGCCGGATCACCACCGGCGGGCCCATCTTCACCGAGAACGCGCCCTGCGCCCGCAGGTGCGCGAGCATCGGCTGCAGCCAGCGCTCCAGGTCCGGGTCGAACCAGTCGATGACCGGCCCCTCGGGCAGGTAGGCCAGGTAGCGCCTCAGCTTGGGCAACTGGCGGTAGAGCACCAGTGCCACCCCCACGATCTGCCCCGAGTCCTCGTCCACCCAGCCGATCGACTCGGTGCGCCACTCCGCCTTCACCTCGCCCCAGGACGGCAGCTGCATGTGGCTCGCCGACGGCAGGGTCCGGATGAAGGCGAGATGCTCCTCGCTGGTGATCGTCCTGAGGGTCAGAGTCATGGCGGAATTGCTCCTGGAAAATGGCATGACGGATCGTCACGCGAATGCGTGCACCGGGGAGGGGTCCAAGCGTCCGCACCGGTGCGGACCTGGCCTTTCGCGCGCTCCCCTCGCTGTCCTCCGCTTGTTTCTTCCTGCTACGCCCCTTGAAACGCCCCCACCCCCCGAGTGCGTTGCACGGGAATCAGAAGAAATATGAAAAAGCCTCCGGGAGCCTGCCGGGCGGCCCGCCCCCCTGGGCTCCGGAGCAGGTAAAACCTGGCGGCCGACGGCCACCGCCCGTACAACAGGGCGATGGACTTCCCTCAGGCACTGCGCGAGCGCCGCGTCCGACGCCGGCTCAGCCAGCTGGACCTGGCCCTGCGGGCCGGCACCACCCAACGGCACGTCAGCTTCCTGGAGACCGGCCGCTCCACGCCGGGACGGGACCTGGTGACCCGGCTGGCCGAGTCGCTGGACCTGCCGCTGCGCGAACGCAACGAGCTGCTGCTGACCGCCGGCTACGCGCCCGCCTACCCGCAGCGCCCGCTGGACGCGCCGGAGCTGGGCGCGGTCCGCGAGGCCCTGGACGCCGTGCTGGCCGGCCACCTGCCCTACCCCGCCCTGGTGGTGGACCGCCACGGTGTCCTGGTCGCGGCCAACCCCGCCTTCGCGCTGCTCACCGAGGGCGCCGCGGCCGAGCTCCTCGCGCCGCCGCTCAACGTCTACCGGCTCGCGCTGCACCCGCGCGGGCTGGCCGCCCGGGTGGTCAACCTGCCCTCCTGGGGCCGGCACGTCCTGCTCGGGCTGCGGCGCGCGGCCCGCCAGGACCCGGGCAGCCGGCTGGCCGAACTCGCCGACGAGCTCGCCCGCTACGTCCCCATCCCCGCCGACGAGCCCGACCCGCAGGACGGCGCGACGGACGGCGCGGACGGCGCACTGGGCTTCGCGGTCCCGCTGCGGCTGCGCGGCGCGCACGGCGAGCTGCGGCTGATCACCACCGTGACCACCTTCGCCACCGCCACCGACGTCACGCTGGCCGAACTGAAGCTGGAGGCCTTCCTACCCGCCGACCGGGCCACCGCCGAGCTGCTGCGCCGCGGTTGACGCACCGCCCCGGCCCGGCGCGCTCAGGCCTGCTGCTGCAGGGCCCGCAGCCGGGCCGCCTCGACGACCATGGCGGCCCGCTCGGCACGGCGCGCCTTGCGGGCCTCGTCGGCGCCGACCGGCTCGACCACGTGGAAACAGGCCCCACAGACGTACCCGCCCTCCGGGCCCTCGGAGACCGGGGTCCCGCAGTGCGCGCAGTACCGGGAGTAGGTGACGGTGGCGACCATGACGACCTCGCATCGGATACGAAGAGTACGTCCACGGTAGCAAGCGGACCGCCGCCCAGAAAGAGCGAACTGATGAGCGGTCAGACGTCCAGGGCGTGCGCGGCGGAGATCGAGCCGGTTCCGTCGCAGGTCCGGCAGGGTTCCTCGCGGTAGGCCTGCTTGCTGCCGTCGGCCGAGACCCGGTAGCGGGTGTAGGTGCCGGTGCCGGTGCAGAGGAAGCAGTTGCCGCCGCCGTCGCGCTCGGTGGTACCGGTTCCCTTGCAGGTGCGGCACTGCAGGCCGGCCAGCCGCCCGGTCCCGGTGCAGATCGTGCACACCGCGATACTCAACGCCGCTCCTCCGTCTCTCCGCGCCCTCGGACGTCGACCGTCGCGACCGCCCGGGGCCCGACTGTCGAGGGTACCGCCGCCCTACCCTGGAAGTGTCCCGGGCCCCGATCCGAACGGAGGCGGACGACATGCGCAAGGCGACCACGCCGCGCCAGTGGCGCAGTGGTACCGAGCCGCGGTTCGCCCGCAGCGACCTCAAACTGCGGTTCCTGCTCTCGGTGCTCTTCACCCCGCTCTTCGCGCTCACCACGGCCGCGTTCGCGTACTTCGCCGCGGTCGCCGGGCCGACCAGCGTGCCCTCCCGGGGCACCCTGGTCGGCTTCGCGATCGCCTGCTTCGTGCTGACCGTGATCGCGACGATCGACCTCTGCGTGGTGGTCCGGCGACGCCGCGTGGAGCTGTGAACCCGCCCCGGGGCCGTGCCGGGCGCGCTCAGCGGCCGCCGACCGCCTGCTTGACCAGGGTCCGTCCGAAGTCCCACATCAGGCCGCTGCCGCGGTGCGCGTCGTCCATCACCTCGCAGAACGCGTCGGTGAAGCGGTCCACGTCGCGCTCGGTGATGATGAGCGGCGGGATCAGCTTGATCACCTCCAGGTGGTCCCCGGAGACCTGGGTGAGGATCCGGTGGCGCTGGAGCAGCGGGACCACCACCATCTGCGCGAAGAGCCCCTTGCGGGCCGCCTGCAGCGCGGTCCAGCCGGTGCGCAGCTTGAGCGACTTCGGGCGGCCGAACTCGATGCCGATCATCAGACCGCGGCCGCGCACCTCGGCCAGCAGCTCGTACCTCTCGCTCAGCGCGGCCAGCCGCTCCCGCAGCAGGTCGCCGGTCCGCCGGGCGTTGTCCACCACCCGCTCGTCGTCCATCACCTTCAGGGTGGCCAGGCCCGCGGCCATCGCCTGCGCGTTGGAGCCGAAGCTGGCGGAGTGCACCAGCACCCGGTCCATCGAGGAGTAGACCTTCTCGAAGATCCAGCTCTTGCCGAGGGTCGCGCCGATCGGCACGTACCCCCCGGAGAGCGCCTTGGCCGCGCAGAGCAGGTCGGGCAGCACGCCCTCCTCGTCCTGGTAGGCGAAGAACGCGCCGGTCCGCCCGATCCCGGTCTGCACCTCGTCGCAGATCAGCAGGGCCTTGTTCTCGTGCAACAGGTCCTGCGCGGCGCGCAGCCAGCCGGGCGGCGGCGCGTGCACGCCCTTGCCCTGGATCGGCTCGACGATCAGCGCCGCCACGTCGCCCTTGCGCAGCTCGCGGGCGAGCGCGCCGAGGTCTCCCAGCGGGATCGCGGTGTCCGGCAGCAGCGGGTCGAAGCCCTTGCGGAAGCCGCTCTCGCCGTTGACCGACAGCGCGCCGGTGGTCAGGCCGTGGAAGGCGTGCTCGCAGTAGAGGATCCGGCGCCGCCCGGTGGCGTACCGGGCGAACTTGAGCGCGGTCTCCACCGCCTCGGTGCCGCTGTTGCCGAAGAAGACCCGGTCCAGGCCCGGGGTGCGGGCGATCAGTTGCTCGGCCAGCAGGCCGGGCAGCGGCGGGCAGTCGAAGCGGGTGAGGTCGGGCAGGTCGAGCTCCATCACCTGGCTGATGGCGTCGCGCACCACCGGGTGGTGGCGGCCCAGCGCGAAGATGCCGAAGCCGGCCAGCATGTCGAGGTACTCGTTGCCCTCGGCGTCGTAGAAGTACGGGCCGCCGGCCCGCTGGTAGGTCTTGTCGAAGCCGATGGTGTGCAGCATCCGCGGCAGTTGCGGGTTGAGGTAGCGGCTGTGCAGGTCGTACCGCTCGCCGCCGCGCTCGGCGAGCAGGGCGGCGAGGTCGAGGGCGGCGGCGGGACGGTCAGCTGGCACGGGGCTCGTTCACTCCTCGGGTCGGCAGCAGGTGCTTGGCGAACGCCGCCGTCTGGGCGGCGATGCCGGTGCCGGTCAGACCGGCCTCCTCCATGATCTCGCCGCGTGCGGCGTGCGCGAGGAACTCCTGCGGCAGGCCGAGGTCGCGCAGCGGGGTGTCCACCTCGGCGTCGCGCAGCGCCTGCGCGATCGCCGCGCCCACCCCGCCGGTCCGGCCGTTGTCCTCGACGGTGACCACCAGGCGGTGGGCGGCGGCGAGCCGGACCAGCGCGGGGTCGACCGGCTTGACCCAGCGCGGGTCGACCACGGTGGTGGCGAAGCCGTCCGCGGTGAGCAGTGCGGCCGCGTCCAGGCAGGCCGGCGCCATGGTCCCCACCGAGACCAGCAGGATGTCCTGGTCCGGGCGGTCCGGCACCCGGGTGCGCTGCAGCACGTCGACCCCGCCGAGCTGCTCGACGGCCCGCACCACCGGGCCGATCTCGCCCTTGGGGAAGCGCACCACGGTCGGCGCGTCGGTGACCTCCAGCGCCTCGCGCAACTGGGCGCGCAGCTGGTCGGCGTCGCGCGGGGCGGCCAGCCGCAGCCCGGGCACGACCTGCAGGATCGACAGGTCCCACATGCCGTTGTGCGAGGCGCCGTCGTTGCCGGTCACCCCGGCGCGGTCCAGCACGAAGGTGACGCCCAGGCGGTGCAGCGCCACGTCCATCAGGACCTGGTCGAAGGCCCGGTTGAGGAAGGTGGCGTAGACCGCGACCACCGGGTGCAGGCCGGCCGTGGCGAGCCCGGCGGCGCTGGTCACCGCGTGCTGCTCGGCGATGCCGACGTCGAAGATCCGGCCCGGGAAGGCCTTGGCGAACGGCGCCAGGCCGACCGGCTGGAGCATCGCGGCGGTGATCGCCACCACGTCCGGTCGCTGGGCGCCGACCGCCAGCATCTCCTCGCCGAAGACCGAGGTCCAGGAGGTGCCGCCGCTGGGCGAGATCGGCAGGCAGGTGTAGGGGTCCATCGCGCCCACCGCGTGGAAGCGGTCCGCCTCGTCCAGCTCGGCGGGGCGGTAGCCGCGGCCCTTGACGGTCAGACAGTGCACGATGACCGGGCCGCCGAAGCCGCGGGCCCGGCGCAGCGCCGACTCCACGGCGGCGATGTCGTGGCCGTCGATGGGGCCGACGTACTTGAGGCCGAGGTCCTCGAACATGCCCTGCGGGGCGAAGGAGTCCTTGAAGCCCTTCTTGGCGCCGTGCAACGCCTCGAAGATCGGCTGGCCGACCACCGGGGTGCGCTGCAGCGCCACCTTGCCCCAGGCCAGGAAGCGCTCGTAGCCCTGGGTGGTGCGCAGGGTGGCGAGGTGGTTGGCCAGGCCCCCGATGGTCTTGGCGTACGAGCGCTCGTTGTCGTTGACCACGATGACCAGCGGGCGGTCCTGCGCCTCGGCGATGTTGTTGAGCGCCTCCCAGGCCAGGCCGCCGGTCAGCGCGCCGTCGCCGATCACCGCGACCGTCTGACGGTCGGTGCGGCCCTGGATCTGGTGGGCCTTGGCGATCCCGTCGGCGTAGCCGAGCACGGTGGAGGCGTGCGAGTTCTCGATCACGTCGTGCTCGGACTCGGCCCGCGAGGGGTAGCCGGACAGTCCGCCCTTGGCCCGCAGCCGGCTGAAGTCCTGCCGGCCGGTCAGCAGCTTGTGGACGTAGGCCTGGTGGCCGGTGTCCCACAGGATCCGGTCGCTCGGGGAGTCGAAGACCCGGTGCAGGGCGATGGAGAGCTCGACCACACCCAGGTTGGGTCCCAGGTGGCCGCCGGTGCGGGAGACCGCCTCGATCAGGAAGTCCCGGATCTCCTGGGCCAGCTGCGGCAGCCGGTTGGCCGGCAACTGCTTGAGGTCGGCAGGCCCGTGGACGGAGGACAGGAGTGACATCACGACACCTCTTGACTCGCTGTGGGGGGTACCGCCCGGCCGGGGCCGGGGAACCGCTGGAGATCAGCCTGCCGCGATCACGGCCGGTGCGCCTGTCGGACCTCCTTCGGCCTGCATCTGCTCGGCCAGCTTCATGGCCTCCTCGATCAGGGTCTCGACGA
>NZ_BAAALF010000285.1:0-7342 GCF_039528135.1 Kitasatospora nipponensis
GCGGCCCCGCCCCCGCCCTGCTGGGCGGCGACGGCACCGACTGGGACCTGCGCTGGAGTCGAACGGTCGCCTTCGGCAACCTGGCGGCGCAGCACGGTGACTGGCTCGACGCGTGGCTCCGCGAGGAGCCCGACAACGGACCGGCGGCGTTGGTGCGTGCCGAGTCACTGGTCGTCGCGGCCTGGCAGGTCCGCACGAGCCGGCGAGCCGCCCGGGTGAGCCAGGAACAGTGGGAGGGTTTCCACCGCCTCCTGCTCCTGGCCCAGGAGGCGGCGCTGGACGCGGTCCGGCTCGCACCGGCCGAGGACCCCAACCCCTGGGTGGTCCAGGTGTCGATCGCCATGGGACTGAACTGGTCGAACGAGGCCTTCCATCGGCTCTGGGCCGAGATCGTGGACCGCGACCCCACCCACTGGCGGGCGTACCACCGCGCGCTGCAGTACTGGTGCGCCAAGTGGCACGGCAGCCACGAGCTGATGTACGCCTTCGCGGACCGGGCGATCGGGGCCGCCGCGCCCGGCAGTCTGCTCACCACCCTGAGGATGTCCGCCTACTGGGAGCACACCCTGAGCGGTGACCTGCCGATCTCGGCGCGCCGCGGCCCGGAGTACCGCGCCGCTCTGGAGGCCCTGGACGCCGACCTCGCGGCGGCGCCCACGGACCACAACCGCCTGCGGGAGGCGCGGGGGTGGCTGGCCTACGGCCTGGTGCGCAGCGGGCAGGCCGGCCAGGCGCTGCCGCACTTCCACGGACTCGGCCGCGCGATCCCGGAGCCCTGGACGAACTACGGCCGGCCGGCCGGGATGTTCGCCCGCGCGCGCCGCACCGCGCTGCGGGCCGCGGCGACGGCGAAGGCGGCGGTGTAGGCGGGCGGCCGGGCTGTCGGCGGCGGGCCAGGCGGGCACGGCTCCGGCTCCGGCTCCGGCTCCGGCTCCGGCTCCGGCTCCGGCTCCGGCTCCGGCTAGCCGACCGCGTCGAGGGGCCCCACCGGCTCGCCCAGTTGCTCGGCCGCGTGCCGCCAGGCCGCGGTGACGGCCGTGCGGGCGGTGGCGACGGCGGTGGTGCGGTCGCCCGTGAGGTGGACCGGGGCGCCGATGTGCACGTGGAAGCCGGGGCGGCGCAGCGGGGCGGTGAGGAGTCCGGCCAGCTGCTTGGCCGTGCCGCCCGAGCTGAGCCGGCGGGCGCCGGCCTGGCCGAGCGGGACGACGGGCGCGGCGGTGGCCTGGGCGAGCCGGGCCAGACCGCTGCGGAAGGAGCCGGGGACCTGCTCCCCGGCGTCCCGGCGGCGCGGCAGGCCGCCCTCGCCGTAGAGCAGCACGAGCCGGCCTGCGGCGAGCGCCGCGGCCGCGCCCTCCAGCGACTCGGCGGCCCGGCTGGTCCCGCGGCGCACCGGAACGTGTCCCTCGCGGACCAGCGCGCGGCCGAGCACCGGGATCCGCCACAGGCCGGCGGTGGCCAGCACCACCGGCCGCACGCCCAGCCGGTGCAGGGCCGCCAGCACGATCGCGGGGTCGGCCAGCGACGTGTGGTTGGCCGCGATGATGCTGCCCGGGGCGAGCACGGCGTCGGCGTCCTCGGTGATCGTCAGGCCGCCCAGGACGGGGACGACGGCGGTGGCGATGCGGCTGAGCATGGGAGCTCCTTCGGGCCCGGGCGGGTGGTGCGCGAGCCCGATCCTCCTCCCCCGCTCCCCCGGGCGCCTGAGTCGGGGTACTCAGTTCCCCCGGCCACGGGACCGCCGTGGCGCTGTCCGCCGTGCCGGGCCGCCCGCCGTGCCGGACCGCCGCCGACCCGCGAGGATGGAACGGGAACCCGGACCGAGGAGGGCGCGGTGGCGTTCGAAGCAGGGGACATCAGGGAGTGGCGAGGGCACGACGTCGTCGACCCGCAGCGCCACCGGATCGGCTCGCTGGAGGCGGTCTACGTGGACACCGCCACCGACCAGCCGTCCTTCGCCACGGTCACCGTGGGGCTGCCGACCCGCAGACGGCTGGTCTTCGCCCCGCTGGCCGGGGCCACGGTCGGCCCCGGCTACCTGATGGTCGGCTACCCCCGCGCGCTGGTCCGCTCCGCGCCCTCGATCGGCACCGACGACGTGCTGCCCGCCGAGGAGGAGCCCGCCGTCTTCGCGCACTACGAACTCCCCTACGAGACCGGCGCGGGCGGCGAGCGGCGGCTGGCCCGCCCCTGAGCACCGGCCCGCCCCGGCCTCAGCGGCTCACCTGCAGGCTGCGGCAGG
The DNA here is from genome assembly GCF_039528135.1 of Kitasatospora nipponensis. Lineage (NCBI taxonomy): Bacteria > Bacillati > Actinomycetota > Actinomycetes > Kitasatosporales > Streptomycetaceae > Kitasatospora > Kitasatospora nipponensis. The sequence continues at coordinate 2,240 of NZ_BAAALF010000285.1, forward strand.
TCCAACTCAGCCGGTGCGGACCGAGGGTGGGCGGCGCCGGGTGGTACGTCCCGTCCGAGACCGAGAGGTTGACGATCAGGTAGGCGTGCCAGCCGGCGCCGACGCCGTGCTGGTCGGAGTAGACCAGGGCCCCGTTGGCGTACCAGTCCACCGAGTCGGCGCCGAAGCTCGTCCGCAGCTCCACCGTCGCGCCGGGCGCCACGCCGGCCGCCGCGCCGTGCCAGTAGCGGTAGCCGCCGCCGACGTGGTTGGTGACCTCCAACAGGTCCGGGTGGTCCGGGTGGTACTCGAAGACGTCGACCTCGTTGCCGCCGTCGCGCCAGGTCCAGATGGCCGGCCAGGCGCCGAGCCCGGTGGGCAGCACCACCTCGGCCTGCAGCAGGTCGCCGGTTCGGAGCTGGAATCCCTGCGGACTGCCCTCGGTGGTCAGCAGGTTGGTGTTCCACAGCGAGCTGCCCGGCCGCCGGGTGGCCGCGAAGACCCCGCCGGGGCAGTAGGCCCGGCTGAGGTAGTCCAGCTTGTGGTCGGGCCGGTTGGTCGGGCCCAGGTGGGGATAGGCGCTGCTGCGCCCCGCCACCCACTGGGTCGCCGAACCGAAATCCGCATCGAAGACCACTGTCACCGCTGCCTCCTGACGTCACGCCGGTCACCGTGTCCCCCTGCTCCCCACCCCTTGCCTTCGCAGAGTGATATGCCCAGCACGCAGAGCGATAATCGAACGAGAGGCTCCGGATTCACCGACTCCCGCGCGCCGCCCCGGCCGTGCCGCCACCCGCTCGCCACCCGCGCCATCCACACGGCCGGCCACACCGCCACCTGCACCGCCACCTGCACCGCCAGCTGCACCGCCACGTGCGCCGACTATCCTCGCTGGCATGGAGACGCCGGGACCGCCTCGGCACCGCACCTGGAAGGACGCCGGCTGACATGGCCCCGGAGTCGGATCGCACGGCTGGCCCGCTCTACCGCAGGGTCGCCGAGGACCTGCGGCAGGCCATCACCTCGGGCCGCTACGGGCCGGCCGGCCAGCTGCCGACCGAGGCCGAGCTCGCGCGGCACTACGACGTCTCCCGCGGCACGCTGCGCCAGGCGCTCGCCATCCTGCGGACCGACGGCCTGGTGACCTCGCGCCGCGGCACCCGACGGGTGGTGCTCGGCACGGCCCGGGTGCAGAGCTTCTCCGAGATGCTCAGCTTCACCCAGTGGGCCCGCTCGATCGGCCAGGAGCCGGGCGGGCTGCTGCACTCCCTGGTCCGCCGCCCGGCCGACTCGATCGAGTGCGAGCAACTGCGCCTGGAGTCGGGCGCGGAGGTGTACGCGGCGGTCCGGCTGCGCACGCTGGCGGGTACGCCGGTGATGGTGGAGCACACCAGCTACCCCGCCCGGGTCGGCTCGCTGGTCGCCGAACTGCCCTTCGACGCCGTCTCGCACAGCGACAAGCTGCGCCAGCACGGCATCTACTTCGCCGACGCCCAGCACGTGATCGACGTGGTCCCGGCCGACGCCCGCGACGCCAAGCTGCTGTCCTGCCGGCGCGGCAGCTCACTGCTGCGCGAGCGGCGGCGCACCACCGACTCCAACGGCATCCCGGTGGAGTGGTCCCAGGACCACTACCTGCCCGGCACGGTGGCCTTCAGCGTGCACAACTCGCACGCCTCCTCCAGCCTCTCCCGGCACGCCCGGCGTAGCCGCTGACCCGCTGAGCCACTGCCGCCGAAGGGCCGCCCGACCGCCGCGGGACCGCCAACTTGTACAGACAAGTTCTTGGGAGCCCGCGGCGCCCGGTGCTAGTTTCGAGCCCTGCCGCCGGACCTCGCGCCACCGCGCACCAGGCCACCGCGAACGCCGACACCATGCCACTGCCAACGCCACACCGCGCTGCGCCGTGCCCCGAAGCGTCCGGGCGGACACCCCTTCTCCGGCAAGGAATTGACGGTACCTCACCCGTGTCCAGCACCCTGCTCGCCACTCTGCTCGCCCTGACCTCCGCACTCCTGCACGCCAGTTGGAACGCCGCGATCAAGTCCGGTGGGGACCGGCTCACTTCGGTCGCGATGGTCGACGTCACGGCCCTGCTGGTCTGCGCGCCGGCCGTGCCGTTCACCGCACTGCCGAACGCGCGCGCCTGGCTCTTCATCCTGATCTCCACCGTGCTCTGCACCGCGTACCGGATCTTCCTGGTCAGGGCCTACCAGCTCGGCGACTTCGGGCTGATGTACCCGCTGATCCGGGGCGTGCCGCCGCTGGCGGTGGCCGTGATCTCGGTGCTGGCGCTGGGCCAGCCGCTCAGCGCCGCGGCCTGGGGCGGGGTGGCGCTGATCTCGCTGGGGGTGATCGGCCTGGTGCTCTGCGACCGGCTCGGCGCCACCCGCCTGGCGCCGGTGGCCTTCGCGGTCGCCGCCGGGCTCGCGGTGGCCGGTTACACCGCCTCGGACGCCGCCGGCGTGCACTCCGGCGCCTCGATGGCCAGCTACGGCGTCTACCTCTTCGTGGCGGAGAGCGTGCCGATGCCCGCACTGGCCCTGCTCGTGCGCAAGCGCGCGGTGCTGCGGCACCTGCGCCGCGACTGGAAGGTCGGGCTCTTCGGCGGGGTCAACGCCCTGCTCTCCTACGGGCTCATCCTCTGGGCCCTGTCGCTCGGCGCGGCCGCCCGGGTGGAGGCGCTGCGCGAGACCAGCGTGCTGCTGGCCGCGGGCATCGGGACGCTGGTCTTCAAGGAGGCCTTCGGCCGCAACCGGGTGATCTGCGCCGCCGTGGTGACGACCGGGATCCTGCTGGTCAGCATCTGAGGCCCCGGGTCCGGCCCGGCCGGCCGGCCGGCCGGCCTCTAGCTCGGCCGGGCGTCCTTGACGAACACCAGGCCGTCGCCGCCCGCCAGGTGGGCCGGGTCGAGCGGGGCGTAGCCGAACCACGGGGACACCCGGGGCGCGGGGAGCGGGTCACCGAGGGCGGCGGCCAACCCCCTGGCGTCGACGGCGCACTGGTCGTCCGGCAGCGCGTACAGCAGTCCCTCGACGCTGTCCGGCGGCGGCACGTCCACCCCCCGGTGCCGGATCGTGCCGAGGGCCGTGGCCACGAACGCGTACTGCGCGCCGAGCCGGGCGCTGACCAGCGCGCCGGCGCTCCACCACTCCAGCGGCTCCCCGCCCATGCGCATCGAGCTCTTCTCCCGCTGGAGATGGGCGTTGTGGGCGTGGACGAGGACCGGGCCCCGGGCGGCGACGGCGAGCAGGTTGTCGGCCATCATCCGGTCCCGCACGCCCAGCAGCCGGGTCATCCGGGCCGGTGAGGTGTCGGCCATCGCGTGGTGGTAGCTCAGCAGGCCGGTCGCCGTGCGCCCGTGGAGGCACGCCCTCTCCCAGGCGTCCCGCGAGGTCGCCGCGATCAGGTGCGGGGTCTGCTCGTCGAGCAGCGCCACCAGCTCGTCGGCGAGCAGCCGCAGCTCCCCGGCCTCGGGCGAGCGGCCCGCGGACCGGGTCGGGTCCATCATCGCGGCGGGTTCGGTCCACCGGTCGTCCGGACCGAGCAGGCGATCGAGCACGGCGGCGTCGCAGGGGAGCAGGTGAGCGTCCACCAGAGCGGCGAGGTAGCCGTGCAGGGCGCCGAGGGCCTGCCGGGGGCTCGCGGCACCGGTGATCTCCAGCGGGCCGTCGAACCCGGCGAAGCGGAGCCGATCGGCCGCGGGCCGGCCCTCGTTGTGGGCGCGCATCCAGCGCACGAGCTCGCGGTTGGCGGCGAACGCGCCCCAGCCGTGGCTGAACCCGTGCGCCATGACCGCGTCGAGGCTGCCCGTGCCCGAGGTGACGTAGTCGTCCACCAGCAGGCCCGTCAGGCAGTCGCTCTCGATCGCGATCGTCCGGTAGCCCTCCTGCTCGACGAACTGCCGGAAGAGCTCGTTGCGCAGTTCGAGCAGCGTCCCCTCGCCGTGGGTGGGCTCGCCCAGCGCGAGCAGCCGGGGCCGGGCCGGGAGCAGCCCCAGGACGGCGGCGGACGTGAGGGGACGGATGGTGTCCTTGATGTCGGTAGCCATGACCTCAACGCTATCGTTGAAGCCCCGGTGGAAACTTCTGCGCGACATGGGCGGGCCGATGGGGCGAAACCTTCAAAGCGGTGAGCGGCTCAGGCCGATCGACCTGGCGCGCGGGCACGGTCTGTCCACGCAGGCGGTCCGGAACTACGAGGAGGCCGGCATCCTGCCGCCGGCCGCTCGCACGCCGCACGGCTACCGGACCTACACCTCGCTGCACGCCGGGGCCCTGCGCGCCTTCCTGGCCCTGCTGCCCGGCCACGGCCACCCGGCGGCGACGTCGATCCTGCGGGCGGTGAACCGGGGTGCGGAGGACGAGGCGTTCCGCCTCATCGACGAGAGCCACGTCCAACTCCTCGACGACCGGCGGACCCTCCGGGCCGTGGAGGACGCCCTGCGCGACCTGGGGCCCAGCACGGCGCCGGCGAGCGCGGCGGGGTCCGGAGCGGGGTCGGGAACAGCGTCCGGGGCGGGCTCGGGAGCGGCGTCCGGAGCGGGCGGCACCCGAGCGGGCGGCACATTCATCGGGCCGCTGGCAGGCAGGCTCGGGATCCGCCCCGCGACGCTGCGCGCCTGGGAGCGCGCCGGGCTGGTGCAGCCGCACCGCGACCCGCGGACCGGCTACCGCGTCTACCACGAGGCCGCCGTGCGGGACGCCCAGGTGGCCCACCAACTGCGGCGCGGCGGCTACCTGTTGGAGCAGATCGCGCCGCTGATCGCCCAGCTGCGGGCGGCCGGCGGACGGGAGCCGCTGGAGGCCGCGCTGGGCGACTGGCACGACCGGCTGGCCGCCCGCGGCCGGGCGCTGCTGACCGGGGCCGCGGAGCTGGAGCGGTACCTGCGCGAGCGCGACTGAACCGCGGATCACCGTCCGGGGCGAACGGGCGCCACGGCCCGCTTCGGCATGCCCCGGATCGGGGCCGACATCCCGGCGCGATTTCTCTTGACATTCTAGCGACCTCGTCCGTATGGTCATCTCAGAGCAAGTCGCTAGAACATCTAGGGACTAGATCCTCTACTCAATCGAACATCTAGCGCTCATTCGAGCGCCCGCCCCGCGCCCGAAGGAGCCCGCC
>NZ_BAAALF010000286.1:0-7317 GCF_039528135.1 Kitasatospora nipponensis
CGCCCCCCCCCCCCCCCCCCGGCCCGGGGGGCCACTGGGGCCCGCCGGCCGCGCCCGCGGCGGGGGGCGGCCACCGCCCTGACGCGGTCGACCCGCGCACCGGGGCGCTCGGTCCGCTGGGCCGGGCGCTGCCGGGCGCGCAGCCGGGTGCGGCGCACGGCGCGCCGCAGGCACCGGTGCGCGGTGCGGCGCAGGGGACCGGCGGGCCCGAGTCGGAGATCGAGGTGGCCACCGCGAAGCTGGGGGCCGCCCACCGGCACCGGCGCGACCCGGTCCAGGAGATCCAGCTCTCCGGGGCCTCGGTGCGGATAGGACCCGGGCCGCAGGCGCACACGGTGGAGCCGGTGCAGCCCACCGGTCCGACGCCCGCCGAGACCGACTGGGTGCGCCGGGCGGGCACCTCGGCCGTGGCGCTGCCCGCGCCGGCCGAGAAGCCGGCGCAGGGGCGCTGGCGGCCGTGGCGGTTCCGGATGTCCAACGACGTCTGGGGCACGCCGGTGGTCGCCGACGGCACCCTGTTCATCTCCAGCTTCGAGGTGCACGCCCTGGACATCGCCTCGGGCCGGCGCCGCTACAAGACCCGCGACGTGGCCTGGGCGGTGGCGGTGGCCGCCGGCCGGCTGCACGCCGCCGACGGGCCGCACCTGTACACCGTGGACGTGGCCGGCGGCGCCGAGCGCTGGCGCACCTCGCTGGACGGCTGGGTCTACTCGCTGGACGCCGCCGACGGCGTGCTCTGCTGCGGCCTGCGCGGCGGCGGGGTGCAGGCCCGCTCCTGCGCGAACGGCGCCGAGCTGTGGCGGGCCGAGGACGCCCAGCAGGACTACGAGAACCCGCAGTCCGGCCCGGCCCTGGTGGGCGGGGCGGTCTACTACTACGGCGGTGGCCGGCTGCGCTGCGTGGACGCCCGCGGCGGGCTGCTGCGCTGGACCTTCCCGGTCGGCGAGGACGTCCCCTCGCGCCCGGCGGTCCGCGGCGGCCTGGTCTACGTCACGGCGGGCACCCGGGTGTTCGCGCTGGACGCGGTCACCGGGGCCCAGCGCTGGCGCTTCGACGCGCCGGTGGTGCTCTTCACCCCGCCGACGCTGGACGACTCGGGCACGCCGTGCGTGTACGTGGCCGACTACCTCGGCACCCTCTACGCGCTGGACGGCGCCACCGGCCGGCCGCGCTGGCAGGGCCGCACCGCCAGCCGGCAGGGCGCCGAGCCGGTGGTGCTGGCCGGCTCCGCGGCGCTGATCGCCAGCGGGGAGACGCTGTACGCCTTCGACGTGAACGACGGGCGCGAGCTGTGGCGCTACGCGACGCGCGGCGAGATCGTCGGGGCACCGGCGGCGGCCGACGGGCTGGTGCACCTGGGCAGCCGGGACCACTCGCTGCACACGCTGGACCTGGCGAGCGGCCGGCTGCGGTGGGAGCTGGGGACCAAGGGGGAGCTGACGGGCTCTCCGGTGGCGGTCGACGGGCGGGTCTTCGTCAGCAGCAAGGACCGCTGCGTCTACGCGCTGGACGCCCAGTACGGGACGGCGGTGCCCGAGGGACGTTAGGACCCCTTCGACCCCTCCCGCCGGGCGCCGGGGTGGCGTGCGCACCAGCCCTGCCAGGCCGAGGCGATCATCTCCTCGATGCCGTACTCGGCCCGCCAGCCGAGTTCGCGCTCGATGAGCTCGGCGGAGGCGACCACCGAGGCGGCGTCGCCCGGGCGGCGCGGGGCGTCCTGTCCGGTCGCGTCGTAGCCGGTCGTCCGGCCGATCACCTCGAGCATCCGGCGGACCGAGACGCCTTCGCCGCGACCGATGTTGAGCACCAGCGAGGTGGCGCCCGGCGGGTCGGCGGCGAGCCGGCGCAGGGCCGCCAGGTGGGCCGAGGCGACGTCCGCCACGTGGATGTAGTCGCGCACGCAGGTGCCGTCGGGGGTGGGGTAGTCGGTGCCGAAGACCAGCGGGCGCCGGCCGGCGGTCAGCGCCTCGAAGACCATCGGGACCAGGTTGGAGCGGCCCAGGTCGGCCAGCTCGGGCGTGGCGGCGCCGGCCACGTTGAAGTAGCGCAGGGCCACCGTGGAGAGCCCGTGCGCCCGGCCGGCCGCGGCGAGCAGCCACTCGCCCGCGAGCTTGGTCTCGCCGTACGGGCTGAGCGGCGCGCAGGGGGTGGACTCGGTGACCGGGTCGACGTCCGGCAGGCCGTAGACGGCGGCGGAGGAGGAGAAGAGCACCCGCCGCACGCCGTGCTCGACGCAGGACTCCAGGACGTTCTGCAGGCCGGTGAGGTTGGCCCGGTAGTACTCCAGCGGGCGCTCCACCGACTCGCCGACCGCCTTGCGCGCCGCGATGTGCAGCAGGCCGGTGGGGCGGTGCTCGCGCAGCGCCTCGTCGACGGCGGCGCGGTCCAGCGTCGAGCCCCGCAGCAGCGGGACCCCGGCGGGCACCCGGGAGCGCTCGCCGCTGCTCAGGTCGTCCAGCACCACGACCCGCTCGCCGCCCTCGAGCAGCTGACGGACCACGTGGCCCCCGATGTAGCCGGCGCCGCCGGTGACCAACCATGTCATGCCGGGATCGTAGGACGGCGCGGCCCCCGGGCGGTGCAGGCCGGCCCCGGCCACTGGCGGCGCGCCCTTCACGGTCAATCGGACATAAGGGTGGAATGCTGACAAAACTCGTCCCGCCGATCCGGGCCGGCTTCGGCGCGCCCGCACGCCCCGACCGGCCTCGATCCGGCGGCGCGGGTGGCCGTCCCGCCCGCATGGAACCGGAGGCAACTCAGGTGCACCCCAAGAAGGACCACACCCGGCCGTACCCGGCCGGTCCCCGTCCCACCGGTCCCAAGGCCGTCGCCGAGGGGCCGGCGCCGGCCGGCGGTGGGGCGGGCGCCCTCGTCGTGCCGGGTGCCGCCGTGCTCTGCGCCGCGCTGGTGCTCAGTGGCTGCACCAGCAGCACCTCCTCGTCCTCCTCGACGACGTCCTCCGCTGCCGCCACCGGCTCCGCGGCCGCCTCGCCGTCCGGTTCCCCGTCCGGCTCCTCGACCAGTGCCCCGGCCACCTCCTCGGCCTCCTCGGCCGGCGCCAGCCCCTCGGTGAGCAACCAGCTCCAGGACGACTACCAGCGGGTGATCGCCAACGTGCTGCCCTCGGTGGTGCAGGTCACCACCGCCTCGGGGCTGGGGTCGGGGATCGTCTACGACGGCAAGGGCGACATCGTCACCAACGCCCACGTGGTCGGCACGGCCACCACCTTCCAGGTGAGCCTGGCCAACAGCACCAAGACGCTGGACGCCACCCTGGTCGGCAGCTACCCGGACTCGGACCTGGCGGTGATCCGGCTCAGCAGCCTGCCCAGCGGCCTCAAGCCGGCCGTCTTCGGGGACAGCGGCAAGGTGCAGATCGGCCAGATCACGCTGGCCATGGGCAGCCCGCTCGGACTCTCCAGCAGCGTCACCCAGGGCATCGTGTCGGCCATCGCCCGCACCGTGAGCGAGCCCCAGGGCGGCAGCTCGCCGGGGGCCACGATCGCCAACATGGTGCAGACCTCGGCCGCGATCAACCCCGGCAACAGCGGGGGAGCGCTGGTCAACCTCTCCAGCCAGGTGATCGGGATCAACACGCTGGCCGCCACCGATCCGGACCTGGGCGGCAGCGCCGCACCCGGGATCGGGTTCGCCATCCCGAGCGCGACCATCACCAGCATCGCCGACCAGCTGATCAAGGACGGCAAGGTCACCAACTCCGGCCGGGCCGCGCTGGGCATCAGCGCCCGGACCTACTACGGCAGCGACTACAAGCCGGCCGGGGCGGTCGTGGTGACGGTGACCTCCGGCGGCCCGGCGGCCGCGGCCGGACTGCAGCCGGGGGACGTGATCACCAAGGTCGGCGACACCCCGGTCGACTCGCTGGGCGCGCTCACCACGGCGCTGGCCTCGCTGAGCCCCGGCGCCCAGACGACCGTGACCTACACCCGGGACGGGCAGAGCAGGACCGCCGACGTCACGCTCGGGACCCTGGGGGCCTGAGCCGGCGGCTCGGGCCGCAGCAGCCCCGGCGGCGGCGCACCGCGCAAGGGACGCCGCCGCCGGCCCCGCCCGGCCCCGCTCCGAGCGGGCCGCCCGTTCACTGGCGGGCCCGGGCGACCCGGGTGTGCCAGGGCAGCTCGATGGTGACCTTGGTCGGGCCGCCCTGCGGGCTCTCGACCAGGAAGACGCCGTCCACCGCGCGCACCCGCTCGGCCAGGCCCGCCAGCCCGCCGCCGGGCCGGAAGCCCCCGCCGGGCACCGTGGCGCCGCCACGCCCGTCGTCGGCGACCTGGAGCATCAGTCGGTCGGCCGAGCGCCAGACGTCGACGGAGGCACTGGTGGCACCCGCGTGCTTCGAGGTGTTGGTGAGCAACTCGCTGACGGTGAAGTAGGCGATGCCCTCCACGGCGGAGTCGGGGCGCTCGACCGTGCCGTCCGGGCTGCTCAGGTCGACGTTCACCTTGACGCCGGCCGGCACCGTGCAGCGCGCGGAGACCGCGGAGAGCGCCGCGTCCAGCCCGCGGTCCGTCAGCACCGCCGGGTGGATGCCGCGGGCCAGGTCGCGCAGCTCCTGCAGGGCCAGCTTCACCTCGCCGTGCGCGGTGCCGACCATCCGCGCCGCGGACTCCTGCTCGGGGGTCAGCTCGGTCTCCAACAGCTTCTCCTTGGCCAGCCCGAGGTCCATGGCGAGCGCGACCAGCCGCGCCTGGGCGCCGTCGTGCAGGTCGCGCTCGATCCGGCGCAGGTCGGCGGCGGCGGTGTCGACCACGGCCCCGCGGTCCTCCTCCAGGTCGCGCACCCGCACCGACAGCGCGCTCGGGCAGAGCAGGAGCTCGACCAGCAACCGGTGCACCGAGGCCAGGAAGCGCGAGACCCAGGGCAGCGCCGGCCAGCCCACGATCACGAAGACCAGCGTCACCGTGAAGGTGAGGATGCCCCAGGGCAGCATCAGGAGGCAGAAGAGCACCGAGCGCCAGCTGAGCGAGTCGGAGACCGAGGCGATCACCGAGCCGGCGATGCCCGGGCGCGAGGGCGTCAGCGGCTCGGGCTCGGGCACCTCGCAGCCCAGGCTGGCCCGGGCCCGGCGCCGGTAGACCCCGCCCAGGGCGCGGGCGCCGCGCAGTCCGGCGGAGAGCAGGGGCAGGCCGATCAGCGTGATGCTCAGCCCGGTGCCGACGCTGAGCATGACGACGGTGAAGACGAACGCGGCGATCCCCAGCGGCAGGTTGACCAGGTTGTGCCGCACCTCGCGCCAGAGCTGGGCACCGTACAGCGGGCGGGCGTCGCGTGGCCGGTCGCCGGAGGGCTTCATCGTGTGCGGTCCGTCCTGTCCGTCAAGGTGAGTGGGCCGGTCCCATCGGGGTCCAGCTTGGCGGGTGCGGCCGGTCGCGCGCACGGGGGTTGGGGCCACTCTTCACCGGGGGATAACCCCACCTGATCACCGGGGTGCGGGTACGAGGTGGGCGCCGCCCGGTGTCCACCGGGCGTCTTGCAGGTCGGGCAGGGTGCGGGTGGGACCTGGCGGTGGTCTTAGACTCACGCCATAACAAGGCTATGGATGAGTAAAGACATGCGGTGAGGCCGGTCGACACGCGGCCGCCGGCCGCGGCACTGCCGATGTGGAGGCGAACGCATGGAGGGGCCCCGGGCCGCTGCCCTCGCGGCCGACCCCGCGGTGGGGAGTGGCTACTTCGACGCCTACGCGGCGGTCGGCCTGCTCGCGGTGATCGGCGTGCTCTTCGTGACGGTGGCCTTCACGGCCAACCGCCTGCTGCGCCCGGTCGTCTGGTCGCCGGAGAAGCTGCTGACCTACGAGTGCGGAGTGGACCCGGTCGGTGAGGACTGGGCGCACACCCAGATCCGGTACTACGTCTACGCGTTCCTCTACGTGATCTTCGCGGTCGACGCGATCTACCTCTTCCCGTGGGCGACCGTGTTCGCCGCCGCGGGGTACGGGACGGGGACGCTGGTGGAGATGTTCGTCTTCCTCGGCTTCCTCGCGGTCGGGCTGCTCTACGCCTGGAAGAAGGGCGTTCTGGAATGGACGTGACCCACTCGCACGGCTCCGCGGGAGCCGGACCCGTCCCGCTCGGGCTGCCCGACGCCTCCCGCCCCGGCCCCGGCGCGCTCGAGCCGCGGCGGCTGGGACCGCTGGCCCGGCTCGCCCCGGACCCGGTCAAGGTGGTGCTCAACTGGGGCCGCCGCTACAGCCTCTGGTGCTTCAACTTCGGACTGGCCTGCTGCGCGATCGAGTTCATCGCCGCGTCGATGGCCAAGCACGACTTCATCCGGATGGGCGTGATCCCCTTCGCCCCGGGGCCGCGGCAGGCCGACCTGATGATCGTCTCGGGCACCGTGACCGACAAGATGGCGCCCGCGGTGAAGCGGCTCTACGAGCAGATGCCGGAGCCGAAGTACGTCATCTCCTTCGGTGCCTGCTCCAACTCGGGCGGGCCCTACTGGGACTCCTACTCCGTCACCAAGGGCGTGGACCAGATCATCCCGGTCGACGTGTACGTGCCCGGCTGCCCGCCGCGCCCCGAGGCGCTGCTGCAGGGCATCCTCAAGCTGCAGGAGAAGATCGCCGGCGAGTCGCTGCCCGAGCGCTACGCCGCCGCCCCGCCGGCCGAGGCGCTGCGCCGCCCGCTGGTGCCCGGCCCCGGTGGTGCCCAGTGACCGCGGCGCAGTGGCGGACGCCCACGGAGGCGGCGGCCGCGATCGGGCCCTGGGCGAGCGCCGCGCAGGCGTACGACCTGGTGACCGTCGACGTGCCCGCCGAGCACTGGATCGAGGCGCTCACGACGGCCCGTGACGGGCTGGGCCTGACCTTCTTCGACTGGCTGAGCGCGGTCGACGAGCTGGGCGAGGGCTTCTCGGTGAGCGTGCACCTGGCGGCCGTCGGGGACGGCGCGGGCGTGCGGCACCTGCTGCTGCGCACCCGGGTGCCGCGCGAGGGCGCCGCGCTGCCGACCGCGGGCGGCGTCTTCGCCGGGGCGGCCTGGCACGAGCGGGAGACGTACGAGATGTTCGGGATCGGCTTCACCGGCCACCCGCACCTGCTGCCGCTGCTGCTGCCCGAGGGCTTCGAGGGGCATCCGCTGCGCAAGGAGTTCGTGCTGGCCGCCCGGGTCGCCAAGGCCTGGCCGGGGGCGAAGGAGCCGGGCGAGAGCGACCACGGTGACGGCCCCGCCCGGCGCAAGATGCAGCCGGCCGGGGTGCCGGACCCGAACGACTGGGGGCCGCTGAAGGGCACCCTGCCGCCGGTGGCCGAGCGCCCCGCGCGGGCCGCGCGCCGCCGTGCAGCGGGCCCCAGAG
>NZ_BAAALF010000287.1:0-4987 GCF_039528135.1 Kitasatospora nipponensis
TCGCGGTGATGGCGGCGGGCTGGGCGGAGATCCTGGGCAGTCCCAACCCGACGGCGGCCGCCTGGCGGATCCTGCGAGCCACCGTCGCCGCCCGCTTCGACCCGGCCCGGGTGCCGACCCAGCGGGTCACCGCCGCCGACGAGGATCTGGCCATCCTGCACTACGTGGTCGGCCTGGCCACCCCGGAGATCGCCGACGTGGTCGGCACCGACACGGCGAACGTGGCCAGCCAGCTCCGGCACGCCCTGCGCGAGGCGTCCGACTGGTGACCGACTGGTGACCGCCCCAGCCGGGCGGCCCGCCCGCCGAGGCCGCCGGTGGCGTACACCCCGGCCTGGCGCAGCGAGCCGTCGCCCGCGCGGTCGTAGGCGACCACGGTGTTGCCGCTCAGGTCGTCGCTCTGCACGAACACCGGCGCCTGGTGGCGTCCGGCGTCGTTCGCGGCGAAGGCCGGGGTGCTCAGCGCGGCCGCGGCGGCGATCGCGGCGGCGGTGACGCCGATGGCACGGGCTATCCGCAGGGTGGCGTTCATCGGTCTGCTCCTCGAGGCGTTCGGCGACTGGGGCCGGCCGGGCATGGCGCATCAACTCCTGTCCATGGCAAGGGAGTTGCATCCCCAGCTCGGGCGGAGTGATCGGCGGTACCGGCTGACTGCCGATGACGCTAACCGCCCACGGGCCCCGATCGACAGCCGAAAGGCCCCGTGCGGGCCCGTCGTTCGGAGTTCGTAAGAAGTGCGGCGGGCGGTCCGCGGCGGACCGAGACACGGTCCCCGCCGCTACCTTCCGTGACGGCCCGCTAATCTCGTCACGGTCGAATGATGAGATGAGGAGCATTACCCATGAGAATACTGGTCACGCTGGGTTATGGATTTTCCCTGGCGCTGCTCGTCGTGGCGACCCTGGTGGCCAACGTCTTCGGGGTCGACGACGGGAGCAGACTGCTCCTGACGGCTCTCGAGTTCGTCATCGGCATCCTGGTGCTCAGCGTCGTGATGGCGGCGTTGCCGCGCCGGATGCAGCAGCAGGTGGCCGGAGCGCAGCCCACCTCGGCGATGATGCGGCGACGGGTGGACCGCATCCTGGTCGCCGTCGGAGGCATCGCCCCGCGATCGGCCCGGGCCGACGTCGCGGCCCTGGCCCAGGGCGTGCGCCTGTACGCGCGTGCCGCCCGCATCGACGGGGCACGCCCGGCCCTCGGCATGCTGCTCTTCGAGGCACCGGCCGGCGCACCGGCGGTGCTGCGGTGGCGGCAGGGAACGGCGGTGGAGACGATTCCGCTGCCCTACGCCCTGACGGAGTTGGAGAACGTCCCCCTGACGGCGATCGCACGGACCCTGAAGGCCACCCGCACCGTCTGGATCGGGGACGCGCTCAACATCCAGCTGACGCCGATGGACCTGGACGTCCTGCGGCACGTGGCGGCCGCGACCGTGGCCGTGGGCTGACCGTCCGCCCACCCGTGCCGCACCCCGGACCCGCTCATGACGAAGGGCGTCCTCCCCGGGGGGAGAACGCCCTGGTCCACTCAGGTCGATCCGGTGGGGCGCCAGGGGCTCGAACCCTGAACCTACGGATTAAAAGTCCGCAGCTCTAACCATTGAGCTAGCGCCCCGACAACATCGACATCATGCCAGAACGTGCCGTCCGGTGTCGTCAAATCCCGGCGGGCGTGCAGATCAGGCGGCCTGGGCGGGGGTCAGGTGGGCCCGGCGGACCCGGCGGAGCCAGGACTCCACCGCCGCCTCGTCCGGGGCCTGGGGCAGCGCGCCGGGGCGGTCCAGCCGGTGGACGGCGTCGGCGAGCAGGCCCTCGGCCAGGTCCGGGGTCGCCGCGATGCGCTCGCCGAGCTCGCGGACCCGCTCGGGGTCGGCGAGCCGGATGGTCAGGACGCCGGTCTCGTGCAGGGCGACCGCCTGCTCGACGAGGCGGACCAGGTGCCGGGCGTGTTTGGCCGCGCGGGCCAGGGTCGCGGGCTCGGTGCGGTCCCGGCCGGCGAGCTTGCGCAACTGCTGGGTGGCGTAGCCGAGGTAGGAGTCGCGCACCGCCCGGGCGCTGAGCAGCCGCTCCCGCAGGCCGATCAACTCGTCCCCCAGTGGTGTCCGCACCTCGTACAACTCCGACGGCAACCAGACGAGTTCGGTGACCGTCGGGTTGCCGGCCAGGGCCAGCCGGCACCACTTCGCCGCCTCGTGCCAGGTCTGGTCCGGTGCGGTGCGCACCACCGACTCGGTGGGCCGGCGCAGCCCGTGGAACTCCTCGGTGGGCGCCGCGAACAGGCCCAGCCGGTCCACGTCCGAGCCCGGCCGTGCCAGACCGTAGGCGGTGGAGCCCACCACTCCCGACAGCAGTACGCGCATGGTCGCGCCCCTCTCTCCGGCCTCCCGGCGTTCCCCGCAGTCTCCCGTCGGCGGGCCGCGCCCGCACCCGCTTTTCGCCGCGCCCGGCGACCGGGACGCGGGACTGCGCGCTACCAGACGGGCCAGCCGGACCAGGGTGAACGGTGCGCTCCAGGGGGTCACCGAACCCAGGTGACAGACCATCAGGAAGGGGGCAGGATCAGAGGGAGACCAGGAGGGGTAGAGGAAGTTCGGGGGAAGTCCGGGGGAAGTCCGGGGGGACGGCGATGGGTGAGTACGACCAGGACGCACTGTTGCTCTGCTGGTGGACGGGACTGCTGCTGCTGGTGCTGGGGGTGCCGGCGGTCGCGCTGCGGCTCAGCCGGTTCTCCCGCCACGGGACGACCGTCCAGGGCACCGTGACCCGGATGCTGGTGCGCCGCAACGGCAGACGCACCTCGGTGGTGCCCGTCGTGCGCTTCACCGACGCGGCCACCGAGCGCGAGGTGACCGGCACGCCGACCGGGGGACGGATCCCGCAGGTGGGCTGGCCCGGGCAGCTGATCTCGGTGCGCTACCTGCCGGGCGCCCCGGACCTCTTCCAGGTCGGCCCGCAGATCAGCCTCTTCGACGCCGGCCGGGCGAGCCTGCTGGTGATGACCCTCGGATCGGTCGCCCTGGTGCTGACCCGCTGGACCGATCCGGACGCGATCGCGACCAGCGCCGTGCTGGCCTGCTCGTCGTTCGCGCTCACCGCGACCGCCGTCATGCTCCGCCACTCGTCCACCACGGAGCAGCGAAGGCTGCTGCGCGACAAGGGAGTCGTCGCCTACGGGCGGCTCATCGGCACGGTGGTGGCGGAAGGCGGCCCGGACAGCACCCACCGCTACCACCCGGTGCTGCGGTTCACCACCGCGGACGGCGAGCAGGTCACCGGCGCCGACCTGAGCACCTCCAGCCGCCGGCGCTACCCGGTGGGCGGCCCGCCGGTGCCGGTGCGGCACCTGCCGCAGGACCCGACGCTCTTCCGGCTCGACGCCGTCGGGGGCCTGCCCGGGGCCCGCTCCGGGCGGGGGGACTGGCACCGGGCCCTGGCGGTCGTGGTCTTCTGCGGCGTGCTGATCACCGTGGGCGCCTCACTGGCCGTCCGCTGACCGACCGCCGTCCGCCGCCCCGGGGCCGTCCGCCGAGCCGCGCCGTCCACCCCCGGCGAAGCGCTGGGCGAAGGCGGCCCGGTTGGCCGAGACCGACTGCCGGTCCCAGACCGCGAAGACCACGTGCTCGAAGGCTCCGCCGTAGGACTCCAGCGCCACCGCGAAGGCCTGCGCCACCTGCGCCGGGTCGTTGCCGAAGACCCCGCACCCCCAGGCGCCGAGCACCAGGTGCCGCACCTCGTGCCGGGCCGCCACCGCCAGCAGCCGCTTCGCCCGCTCCGCCAGCACCGGCGCCAGCCCGACGTCCTGGGACCGCAGCCGCAGCTGCGTGGCGTTGGGCGCCGGCGAGGTCAGGAACGAGACCGGGTACGGTCGCGCCAGCAGGTCGCACTTCTCGTCGCGGATCACCGGGACCCCGGGCGAGAAGATGATCCGGTGGCTGTAGCGCAGGTCGTCGCTGGCCCGGTGCGCCTCGTAGTAGTCGGGTGCGGCCAGCAGGCACCGGTACAGCAGCGCACCGCGGCAGAGGTCCTCCTCCTGCGCCCGGGACCCGCGCAGGTAGCCGCCGCCGGGGTTGCGCGCCGAGGCGAAGTTGAGCACCGCGACCGTCTCGCCGCCGCGGGCACCGTCGCCCGCCGCCAGCGACCGCACCAGCCGGTCGGCGGCCTGCAGGCTGCCCTCCGCGGTGACCTCGACCGCCGGGTCGCCGGGGCCCGGTGACGGCTCGTCGAGCAGCGCGGCGCTCTCCTCGGGCGTGTACGACACGGTGCCGGCGCGGGCCGCCGCCAGCAGTCCGCCGATCGTCACGCTCACCCCGCCCGGCCCGCGGTACGTCCCCCGCTCCGCGATCTCCTCGTTCTCCCGGGCCACTTGGTGCAGTCTGCTGCTCATGGTCGGGAGCCTACGGGCGGGCCCGCGGGACCCGCCACCGAGTTGATCGCATCGCCGACCGGATGAAGACCGGCGCCGACGGCGACGGGCCCGCCCCACCGAAGTGGAACGGGCCCGTCGGACGTTCAGTCAGCCGTCAGCCGGAGGTCAGTTCTTCCAGCGCGGCTTGCGGTCGCCACCGTTGAAGCCGGCGCCGCGGTTGTCGCGGTCACCGAAGGAACGGCTGCCACCGCGGTTGTCGCGGTCACCGAAGGAGGAGGACCCACCCTGCGGGCGGCCGCCCGAGCGGTGGTCGTCGCGACGGGCGAACGGACGGCTGGTGCTGCCGGCGCCGGCGCCGCGGTTGTCGCGGTCACCGAACGAGCGGGCCGGACGGTCACCGAAGGAACGGCTGCCACCGCGGTCGTCACGGTCGCGGTTGAAGCCGCCACCACGGTTGTCACGGTCACCGGCACCGCGGTTGTCGCGGTCACCGAAGGAACGGGCCGGACGGTCACCGAACGAGCGGTTGCCGCCACGGTCGTCGCGGTTGAAGCCGCCACCGCGGTTGTCACGGTCACCGAACGAGCGGGCCGGACGGTCACCGAAGGAACGGCTGCCGCCA
>NZ_BAAALF010000287.1:5084-7307 GCF_039528135.1 Kitasatospora nipponensis
CCACGGTCGTCACGGTCGCGGTTGAAGCCGCCACCACGGTTGTCACGGTCACCGAAGGAACGGCTGCCGCCACGGTCGTCACGGTCGCGGTTGAAGCCGCCACCACGGTTGTCACGGTCACCGAACGAACGGCCACCACCGCGGCTGTCGCGGTCACGGTCACCGTAGGAGGGGCGCTCGTTGCGGGCCTCGCGGTACGCCGGGGCCCGCTCCTCGCGCGCCTCGCGGACCGGTGCGGCCTCGGCCACGGCCGGCTCGGTGGCGTCGGTCACGGCGCCGGCCTCGGCCTCGACGACCGGCTCGTCCTCGATGCCCAGCTCGGCGCGCTCGCGCGCGGCCCGCGCGGCGAGGCGGTCGGCCTCCTCCCGCAGCTCGGTCGCCCGGCGCTGCGCGCGCTCGAGCTGGCGGGCCATGTCGGCGACCTCGCGCTCGGCCGCACCGGCGATGCCCGAGGCGCTCTCCGCCTGGACCTCGATCAGCGAGCGGGCGCCGGTGATCTTGGCGACCTCGGAGTCGAAGGCGTGGTCGAGGATGTGACGGCTGGCGTCGACGCCCGCGTCCTCCATCAGGCGGAAGACGCCACGGCGCTGGTGCGGCAGCACCAGGGTGACGACGGCGCCGGAGCGACCGGCCCGCGCGGTGCGGCCGGAGCGGTGCAGGTAGTCCTTGTGGTCGCCGGCCGGGTCCACGTTGAGCACCAGGTCGATGCCGTCCACGTGGATGCCGCGGGCCGCCACGTCGGTGGCGACGACCACGTTGACGTAGCCGTCCTTGAAGTCGCCCAGCACCCGGGTACGGGCGCCCTGGGTCATCCCGCCGTGCAGCGCGTCGGCCTTCACACCGGCCTCGAGCAGCTGCTCGGCGACCCGGTCGGCGCCCATCTGGGTGCGCACGAAGATGATCGTGCGGCCCTTGCGGGCGGCGATCGCGTTGGTGATCGGCGCCTTGTCCTTGGGCTTCACCACGAGGATGTGGTGGCTCATGGTGGTGACCGCGCCGGCCGACGGGTCGACCTCGTGGGTGACCGGGTTCTTCAGGTAGCGCTTGACCAGGGTGTCGATCTCGTTCTCCAGGGTGGCGGAGAAGAGCAGGCGCTGGCCGCCGGCCGGCACCTGGTCGAGGATCTCGGTGACCTCGGGCAGGAAGCCCATGTCGGCCATCTGGTCGGCCTCGTCGAGCACGACGGTCTGCACGTCGGCGAGCTTGGCGGAGTTGCGGTTCAGCAGGTCACGCAGGCGGCCCGGGGTCGCCACCAGGACGTCCACGCCGCGCTCCAGCGCGTAGATCTGGTTGGACATCGAGGTACCGCCGCAGACGACCTTGAGCTTGAGGCCGAGCACCGAGCCGAACGGCTCCAGCGCGTCGGCGACCTGCATGGCCAGCTCGCGGGTCGGCACCAGGATCAGGCCGCGCGGGTGCTTGGGCTTGGTGCGCTCGCCGTCGGCGAGGCGGGTGAGCAGCGGCAGGCCGAAGCTCAGCGTCTTGCCGGAGCCGGTGCGGCCACGGCCCAGCACGTCCTTGCCGGCCAGCGCGTCCGGGATGGTCGCGGCCTGGATCGGGAACGGGGTGGTCACGCCACGCTTGGCGAGGGCGCGGACCACGTCGTCGTGCAGACCGAGGTCGCCGAAGGTGAGGGTCGGCTCGGCGGGCTCGGCCGCCTCCTCGATCTCCTCGATCACGGCGTCGTCGAGGGAGTCGATGGTGTCGAGGGTGTCGGCCACGAGCTCGGCGGCCGAGAAGTCGGTGGAGTCGACGTTGGCGTCAGCGAGGGCCTCGTCCTGGGTGTTCGAGGGCATGACGAAGCGGTCGTCGTCAACGAGAGACATGCAAAACCTTCCGGAAGTGGCACGCGCCTAAGTCCGGGGTTCTGTTCACAACCGCCTCTATGCGGTCAGCCACGGATCGCCGGAACGCGCCAAGGGCGCCAGATGGGAATAGGGCGCCAATCAAATGGATCAAACTAACGATCTACCACCATAGACGAGCCATCACTCCGAAGGCAAATGTGCTGGCCAGCTCGCTAATGTGCGGCCGAACCCGCACCCCCTGCCGCGGATCCGCTGCCGCTGGGCGTGGGAGCCGGGGCCGCCGAGTCCGACGGCGCCGCCGAGGGCCGGCCCGCGCTCGGCGAGGGCTCGGCCGGCCCGCCGGGGCTCGCGGAGCCGCCGGACCCCCCGCCGGAGCCCGCGGTGCCCCCGCTGCCGCCCGCGCTGCCACCGGTGG
>NZ_BAAALF010000288.1:0-7150 GCF_039528135.1 Kitasatospora nipponensis
CGCGGCGCGGGTGGCGGTGGCCTGCGGGCCCGGGGACGGGGACCGGTACCCCGCCAGGGCGGCGAGAGCCGCGCGCCGGTCGCTACGACGCGGGGCTGAGTCCCGGGGCGCCGGCGGGCCGCGTACGCTCCACGGGCTGCGCGCGGTCGGCGGGCCCGGCAGGCTCGGCCCGCTGCGGGCGCCCGGTCGGCCCGGGGAGGTCGGCCGAGGGCCGCACCGGCGGTCCGAAGAGCAGCCGCACCAGGCCCAGCCCGGCCACCGCGCCGAGGCCCTGCGCCAGCACGAAGCCCGGGACCGAGCCGGGCGCGATCCCGGTGTAGGTGTCGCTCAGCGCCCGGCCGACGGTGAGCGCCGGATTGGCGAAGCCGCCCGAAGCGGTCCCCCAGACGGCCGCGGTGATCCAGCCGGCCACGGCCGCCGGCGCGTAGCGCTGCCGCCCGCCACGGGTCAGCCCGAAGACCACCAGCAGCAGGACCCCGGTGGCCACCACCTCGCCCGTCCACGCCCCCGGGCCCTGGCGCACCTGGTGCGCGGGGCCGAGCGCGGCGCGGCCGAACATGGCGTCGGCCAGTGCCGCCCCGCCCACCGCGCCGGCCAGCTGGGCCACGGCGTAGCCGGCGGCCTCCCGCCCGCGCAGCGGCTGCCCGCCACCGCGCCCGGTCCACCAGATGCCGGCGGTCACCAGCGGGTTCAGGTGCGCGCCGGAGACCGGTGCGAGCAGCGCGATCAGCACGCCGAGCGCGCAGACCGAGGCGGTCACGTTGGCCAGCAGCCGCACGCCGCCGTCCTGACTGAGCGCGGCGGCCTGGATGCCGGAACCGATGAGGACCAGGGTGAGAATGCCGGTACCGAGGGTCTCGGCGGCCAGCCGGCGGCTGAGCGGCACGGTGCGCAGGATCATCCGACCATCGTCCGGTCGGCCCGCGCGGCGCCGCAATGGCCGGGCGGATGGCGGTACCTCCAAGGCCGCCGCCACCGGCCCGCCCGCCGGTCGGAGGGTCGCACGGCGCACCGGCGGAGCGTCGTAGGGCGCGCACGGCACACGGGCGCGCACGGCGGGTGGGCGCGCGGGCGCACCGCGCGGGCTTGACCCTCACGTGACGTCAGGGGGGAGGGTGGTCACCAGCGAGGAGAGGCAGTGGTGCGGATGCGGGAGTACTCGGTGGGCGAGGTCGCCAGGGTCGCCAAGGTGACCGTGCGGACCCTGCACCACTACGACCGGATCGGACTGCTGTCACCGGTGGGGCGCACCGCGGCGGGCTACCGCCGCTACCGGGACGCCGACCTGGACCGGCTGCAGCAGATCCTGTTCTACCGCGAGCTCGGCTTCCCGCTGGAGGAGATCGCGGCCGTCCTCGAGGACACGCAGACCGGTCCCACCGAGCACCTGCGGCGCCAGCACGCGCTGCTGCGCGAGCGGATCAGCCGCCTGGAGGAACTGGCCGGCGCCGTCGAACACGCCATGGAGGCAGCGAAGATGGGAATCAGGATGACGCCCGAGGAGAAGTTCGAGGTCTTCGGCCCGGACTACCGTGAGAGCTGGGAGGCCGAGGCCGAGCAGCGCTACGGCACCTCCCCGGCCTGGCAGGAGTCGCGGCGCCGCACCTCGCGCTACACCAAGGCCGACTGGCAGCGGCTGCAGGCCGAGGGCGCGGCGCTGCACGAGCGCCTCGCCGCCGCGCTGGCGGCCGGCCACCGGCCCGACAGCCCCGAGGCGATGGAACTGGCCGAGGAGCACCGCCGGCAGATCACCGCGCACTACTACACCTGCGGCTACGAGATCCACCGCGGCCTGGCCGCGATGTACCTGGCCGATCCGCGCTTCACGGCGACCTACGAGCGGGTCGCCCCGGGCCTGGCCCAGTGGCTGCACGACGCCATCCTGGCCAACGCGGACCGCGCCGAGCGGTAGGCCCGCTGCCGGCTCCCGCCGGGGGTCAGGCCACGCCGCGGCCGAAGCTGCGGCGGTAGGCGGTGGGGGAGGTGCGCATGGTGCGGCCGAAGTGGTGGCGGTAGGTGGCCGCGCTCTCGAAGCCGACGGCCGCCGCGATCTCCTCCACCGTGCCGTCCAGCGACTCCAGCAGCGGCAGGCTGGCCGCGATGCGCTGGGTGATCACCCAGCGCATCGGGCTGGTGCCGTTGCGGGCGGTGAAGTGCCGCAGGTACGAGCGGTCGGACATCCGCGCGGCCCGGGCCAGCAGGGAGATGGTGA
Organism: Kitasatospora nipponensis; assembly: GCF_039528135.1. Classification (NCBI taxonomy): domain Bacteria; kingdom Bacillati; phylum Actinomycetota; class Actinomycetes; order Kitasatosporales; family Streptomycetaceae; genus Kitasatospora; species Kitasatospora nipponensis. The sequence continues at coordinate 2,213 of NZ_BAAALF010000288.1, forward strand.
GCGGGGTGCCCAGGTGGTCCAGCGCCCACTGCATGCTCTGCGCGATGCCGTCGTCCTCCTGCTCCACCGGCGCGACGGCGGCCTCGATGAACTGGGCCTGCCCGCCGTCGCGGTGCGGGGGCACGACGAACCGGCGGGCCACCGTGTTCGCCACCCGGGCGCCGTGGTCGCGGCGGATCAGGTGCAGGCACAGGTCGATGCCGGCCGCGCTGCCCGCGCTGGTGAGCAGGTCGCCGCCGTCCACGTAGAGGACGTCCGGGTTGACCCGCACCGTGGGGTGGCGCTGTTGGAGCAACTCGGCGTAGCGCCAGTGGGTGGTGGCCTCCCGGCCGTCGAGCAGCCCGGCGGCGGCCAGCGCGAAGGCGCCCGAGCAGATGGAGACGATCCGCGCGCCGCGCTCGTGGGCGGTGCGCAGGGCGGTGACCAGGTCGGCCGGGACCTCGCCGCTGAAGGGGTTGGCGACGCCGGTCACGATGACGGTGTCGGCGGCGGCCAGCTCGTCCAGGCCGTGGTGGGCCGTCAGCGAGAAGCCGCCGACCGCGCCGAGCGGCCGGCCGGGCCGCTCCGCGCAGACCTTCAGCCCGTACCAGGGCGCCGCCAGCAGCCCGGCCAGCTCCGGGCGAGCGAGGGCGAACACCTCGACCACCACGCCGAGTTCGAACGGCGCCATGCCCTCGAAGGCGTAGACCGCCACGGTGTGCACCGGCTCGGGCCGACGGCCGATCACCACCGGGACCGGCGCCGGTGCCGGCTGCGAGGTGCGCTGTTCGGAGCGCTGTTCGGTCATGGGAGCCCCCTGGACGCGCTTGGCGGGATGTTGGCGAGTGTAGCCGTGACGGCCACGGCCGCCGGGGCCGGTCGTGCCCGGTGGATCGAAGCCGACAGCTCTCGTCCGAAGTCGCCGAAAAACTTTCGAACCGACCTGCAACCCCCCGGGGGGATGGACGTCTATCAGGGTGAGGGCAAGGGGAACGGGACCGGCGAGGCCGGACTGAGTCGGTCGCCCTCGACCATCACCGATCACATCCATCACCCTGGGGGGCTGCGCCATGAGCACGTCCGTTTTCCGCCGCTTTGCGAAGAAGATCACCATTGCCGCCACCGGCTCGCGGGACACCGCCTGGGCCCCGCGGCTCGCCGTCACCGTGCCGCTCGCGGCGCTGGTGGAGGTCGGCGCGGTCGGCTGCTCGAGCCCTAAGCCGGCGGCCGCGCCCGCCGCGTCCAGCGTGGCGCCCACCGTCGCGCCCAGCGCGTCGGTCCCGGCGTCCGCCGCCGCCTCGGCGAGCGCCGCGCCCTCCACGGCCCCCTCGGCCGCCGCTCCCTCGGCCGCGCCGTCCCTCGCCGCCCCGAGCCCCACCCGGCCCGCCGACCCGGCGGGTCCCGTCGCCCCCGCCGCCGCGCCCGCCCGACGACGCTGCCCCGGGTGAGGTGGCCGGCGCACCGGTCCCGGCCTGGCCCGAGGCGCTGGCCGCCCGCACCGCCTTCCCCGTGCACCGCGGTCTGCTCGCCCAGGACCCGCACTTCGTGCCCGGCGCGCTCGGCCGCCCGGTGCCGGCTCAACTGGCCGCCGCGGCCGGCTCCGCCACCCCCGCCCAGCCGGTGCTGCTGCTGCACGGGGCGGCCGACCCGCTCGCCCCGGCGGCGGCCGTGCGACCGGCCGCGGCCAAGCCCACCGACCACGACGTGGCGATCCGCATCGAGGGCCTCGCCCCGGACGGCAGCCTCGCGGTCGGTGGCGCGCCGAGCACCTTCACCGTGACCTGGACCAACACCAGCGGCCACCGCCTGGACTCGGTCGCCCCGGTGGTCTCCACCGAGTCCTTCGCCGGCGCCCGCTGCCAGGTCCCGGCGGGGCAGGCCCAGGGGGTGCTGCGGCGCGAGGACGGCGGCGTCTGGAAGGAGCTCCCGCTCAGCCAGGGCACCGGCATGGACTTCGCCACCACCGGCGCCGACGCGGCCTTCGCGCTGGCCCCCGGCGCCAGCCACACCCTCACCTACACCGTCCAGTTCGGTGCGGACAACGGCCCCGCGCCGGTGACCGTCGACGCCGACGCCTTCGTCGGGGGGACCGGGGAGTTCACCCGGATCGGCCGGACCAGCCGGCGGGTGACCCTCGTCGACGGCCACCGGCCGACCGCGTCGATGCCGACCATGACCCCGCGCCCCACCAAGGTCACCGCCGGCGGCCCGGCCGTCGAGGTCGAGGACTCGCCCGGCAACTTCACCCAGCAGCCGTTCCAGCACCTCGCCCCCCTGCTGACCCTGGCCGACCCGAGCGGCCGGCTGCGCGCCGCTGACGTGACCGTCGAGGTCGCCGACGCCGGCGGGTGGCGGGAGCTGCCGGTCGTCGAGGAGTGCGGCACGATCTCGGCGGACACCTCCTCGCTCGCCCGCCCGCTGGAGAGCGGCCCCTACGGACGGGTGCTCAACTTCGACTTCCGCTTCGCGCTCGCCGCGGGCACCGCCCCGGAGGTCACCTCGCTGACGGTGTCCGCCGGCGCCCTGGCGGACGGTCACTTCGCGGAGACGGTCGGCACGCGGGTCGCGGTGGAGCGCCAGGGGTGAGGGGTCCCGCCCGGACCAAGATCGGCCGCTGCGACAATCTCACCGGTCGTGAACCATGATCACATCTTCGACGGCGCCGGCGCTTGAGCCGCCGGCGGACGTCCTGGGGGAAAGTAGAACGCGGATGTCCCTGGCGCTCGGTCGGCCACTCGCCCTTCCTGACGGAGGGCGGCGGGGTCGGACCCCTCTCGGTGCCTTGAAGGCCCTGTTCGCGGTGGTCGGTTCGGCCGCCCCCGGCGAACAGGCGGACCGGACCGGGCAGGCCGCGGCCCCGAGCCGGCGCGCCGGCTTCCGGCTGCTGCGCGGTGGCCGGTCCGAGGACGAGCAGCGACCGACCGTGACGGATCTCTACCATGCCCACCGGCTGGGCCTGGTCCGGATGGCACTGCTCCTGGTGGACCGTCAGGACGTCGCCGAGGACGTGGTCCAGGAGGCGTTCACCGCGCTGTACCAGAGGCACGGCGAGCGGCTGGACGACCTGGACAACGCGCTCGGCTACCTGCGCACCGCGGTGGTCAACGGCGCGCGTTCGGTGCTGCGCCGGCGCAGGACGGCCCGTGAGTACGTCCCGCCGCACGAGGCGGACGCGGCGTCGGCCGAGGACCAGGCGCTGCTGAACGACGAGCACCGCCGCGTGGTGGTGGCCCTGCAGGAGCTGACGGAGCGCCAGCGCGAGGTGCTGGTCCTCCGGTACTGGTCGGATCTGTCGGAGGCGCAGATCGCCGAGGCCCTGGGACTGTCCCGGGGCGCCGTGAAGTCCACCGCCAGCCGCGCGTTGGACGCGCTGGAGAAGCAGCTGGAGAAGACCCGATGACTGAACAGAAGATTCGCTTCGGTGACGAGGGGCCCGGCGACACCCCGCTCGAGCTGTTGCTGCGCGAGGCGCTGGCCGCACGGGCCGGCCAGGTGACCGCCAACGATCTGCGTCCCGAGGCCCCGCCGGCGCGGCGCACCCGCCGCACCCGCCCGCTGTACACGGTGGCGCTGCCGCTGATCGGCCTGGCCGCCACCGCCTCGATCGGCTACCTGGGCTTCCAGGGCAGCCCGGTGGCCAAGCAGCAGGAGCTGCCGGCCCCGGCGGCCAGCGTGAGCGTCAGCGACCGGCCCTCCCCCTCGCTCCCGCCGGTCAGCCCCTCGCCGAGCGCCTCGGCCGGCGAGTCGACGGGCGCGCCGACCGGCTCCGACTCGCCGTCCGCCGAGGACCAGGGCGGGGCCGGCTCGCCGGCCACCTCGTCCACCACCGCGGGCGGCGCGGCGAGCGGCACCGCCTCGCCGCACGGCTCCACCTCCTCGGCCTCGGCCCCCACCACGCCGGCCGGCACCCCGACCAGCTACAACGGCGTCACCTTCACGCTGCCGCCGGGCTGGCACACCCAGCAGACGGCCGGGATGCTGTGCGTGCTGCCGCCCGGCGGCAGCGGGGACGCCGCCGACTGCAACCCCGCCGGCGTGCTGATCCGCACGTCCGAGTCGGACTCGCAGAACGACCCGGGCTTCCCCGGCAGGTCCGAGGGCTTCTTCCGCTCCGGTTACGCCCACCAGCCGGAGTGCTTCGCCGGCGGCACCCACACCATGGGGGTGGCCGGCACCGTCACGGGCTACGGCTTCGCGGTCACCACCCTGGCCCACCAGCCGGTCGAGAACGCGACCTGGCAGGTCGACTGCGCCGGCGGCGGGAGCTTCACGGCGCGCCTGTGGACCTTCGCCAAGCCGCAGGTCTACCTCATGGCGCGGGGGCTGGGCGCGGCCAACGAGGCCGGCCTGCAGACGATCCTGGCCGGTCTGGACGTCAGCGGCCACGCCGACCCGCTGGCCGGCAGGCCGAGCACGGCGGTGACGGTGTCGATCAGCGGCCTGACGGCCGGCCAGAAGGTCTACGCCGACGGTGCCGCCATCCCGTTCTCGGTGACCTACACCAACACCAGCAGCACCAACTTCGCCTCCGTCGACCCGCTGTCCTTCACCGGTCACTTCGACGGCGTCGCGAACGACCCGCTGCAGATGGCGCAGGGCACCATGGAGCGCCAGGACGGCTCCTCCTGGACCAAGTTGCCGCTCAGCATGGGCACCGGGATGGACTACGTGACGCTCGGCGCGCCGGTGGCCTTCCCGTTGGCCCCGGGGGCGCACCGGACCGTCAACTACCGGATGACGCTGGACGCGGCCGACGGCGCGGGCACGCTGGACCTGGTCGCGCAGCTCGGCCTGCACTACGACCCGACCGCCCCGAACCCGACCTACACGCAGGTCGGCCGGCTCGACCTGCCGCTCGTGCTGACCAAGCGGTAGCCCCGGACACGGGTGCGCCCCGTCCCACCGGCGGATTCCAGGGGTTGTTGCAACACGTGGTCGGTTTGATCAGGCTGCGATGAG
>NZ_BAAALF010000289.1:0-7123 GCF_039528135.1 Kitasatospora nipponensis
CCCGCCCCAGCGCGACCCACCGCGCCCCGTCCCGCCCCAGCTCACCGATCCCGTGGGGGCGCGCCGCGCCCGCGCCGCGCGCCGGCGCACCCGGGCGGCGCACGCACCGGGCCTCATCCCTCGACCATCTGGCCCTCTCCAGCCACATTCTGACCATGCGTCACATCAGCATCACGATGCCGGGGCGGCGGCGCCACTTCTGGCCATATCCCGTGCCAATGGGTCTAGGCTCTGCCAACATCAGATCGGCACAGGGTCGTTGACGATCACCGGGGGGTGTGATGGGCCTGCTCCGCGGCGCGCGAGCCGTCCGGACCGTGCGAGCGGTCCACGGCGGGACCGGGAGCGTCGCCGTGGCCCGATCGCAGCACAGCGCGCCGTCCCCCGCGGTGCGACCGTCCACCGGGGTGCGGCGGTCCACCGGGGGCGGCGGCAGTCGGCTCATTCCGGCCTTGCGGGCCGCCCGGAGACGAGTACCGCCCTCCGTCGCGCGCGCCCACCGGGCGCGCTGACGCCCCGACGGGAGCCGGTGAACGCCCACCGAGCCCCGCCACCACACCGGACCACCAGCCGAGGATCGCGAGGATCGACGTGGGACACCTGGAGCCGCCGCCCGTCGCCGGAGCCGCCCGCGCGCCCGCACCAGCACCAGCACCAGCACCAGCACCAGCACCAGCCCCCGTCAGCGTCCCGCCCCCGCACCGCGCCCTGCGCCGGGCCGCCGCCGTGCTGGCCGCCGCCCTGCTCGCCCTGGCACCGCTGCCGGGCCGGGCCACCGCCGCACCCGCCCAGGACCCGACGCCGAGCGCGACCGCGAGCCCGGGCGCGGGCGCCGGCCCGGACGCGACCTCCGCGGCGAGCGCCATCGGGCCGGTGAACTACGCCGTCGTCGTCGACGAGTCCGGCAGCCTGCAGCCCGCCGACCTGGCCCGCGAGAAGGACGCCGCCCTGCGGATCGCGCTCGGCGACGTCTCCCCCGCCTCCACGGTGACCGTGCTCGGCTTCGCCAGCGCCGACAACGCCTCCGAGCACGTGGTGGACGAGGTCTGCCCGCCGACCGCGCTGGACGCGGCCAGCCGCGACCGGCTCGGCGACTGCGTGGGGCAGCTGCGCGGCCGCCGGCAGGACGAGGGCTGGGACACCGACTTCCCCAACGCCCTCTCGCAGGCGGTGAACCTGCTCTCCACCGGCACCGACCCGCAGACCCCCCGGGTGCTCTTCCTGCTCACCGACGGCCAGCTGGACGTCAGCCACAGCACCCTGTACGGCGACGAGGCGCACCGCGCGCAGGCCGGCCAGGACGCGCTGGTGCGCGAGCTGGCGGCCGCCAAGGGTGCCAGGGTCCAGGTCTGGCCGCTCGGCTTCGGCTCCGACGTCAACCAGGGCGAGCTCGACCTGATGGCCGCCTCCGGCTACCAGAACGGCTGTGTGGACCTGCCGGACGCGCGGCCGCGGGCCACCACCGTGCCCGACTCGGCGGCGGTCGGCGGCGCCCTGCAGACCGCCTTCGCCGCCGCGCACTGCCTGCGCAGCACCCCCGGTGACAGCGGGCACCCGCCGGTCGACCTCCAGGTGCGGATCTCGCCGCTGGCCACGGTGGGCAGCATCGTGGTCGACAAGGGCGATCCGCAGGTCACGGCCACCTACACCGACCCGGCCGGCCACCAGATCACCGGCACCGGCGAGGCGTTCGGCTCCCGGTTCGAACTCGCCGGCCGCAACCAGCCGGTGGAGTCGCTGCGGATCACCGACCCGGTGCCGGGGCTGTGGCGGGTCCATCTGGACGCGCCACCGGACCACCGCGGGCAGCTGGCGAGCGTCAGCGTGCTCTGGCACGGCGAGCTGCGCGGCTCGATCACGCTGGACCCGCCCTCGCCGCGGGCCGGCCGGCCCACCGTGGTGACGCTGCGGCTGCAGACCCGCGAGGGCTTCGGGATCACCGACCCGCAGGACCTCCAGCTGCTGGGGGTCACCGCCCAGTTGACCGGCGACGGCTTCGCTCCGGTGCCGGTCCGGCTGGCCGACGACGGCCTGGCGCCGGACGCCGCGGCCCGGGACGCGGCCTTCACCGGCACGGTGACCGTGACGGCCGCCGCCACCGGCCGGCTGACCGTCTCCGGCACGCTCACCGCCACCGGGCTGACCGCCGGCAACCTCTCCGAGGGCACCCTGGTGGCCCCGCCGGTCGTCCTGGTCACCGCCGCGCTCACCGCCGCGGGCGGCTCGGCCCACACCTCGGACCACCTCACCGGCGCGCTCTCCGTGCACAACGGCGACAGCGTCCCGCACACCCTGCGCGTGCAGGTGCGCGACATCGCCGACGGCCTGCTGACCCCCTCGCCCGCCCAACTCGTCCTGGCGCCGGGCGAGTCGCGCACCCTGTCGGCCGGCTTCACGGTGGCCGGCCGCGCCGCCTTCGGCCGGCAGCTGGACGGCGGCCGGGCCCGGCTCGGCGGCAAGATCGTGGTGCTGGACAGCACCGACCACGACCGGGTGCTGGCCGAACCGCAGCTCGCCCTCACCGTCACCCCCAGGCCGGGCTTCCTGGCCCGCTACCGCTGGTACCTGCTGGCCGGGGCCGTGCTGCTTCTCGCGCTCACGGTGGCGATCGTCGCGCAGCGCCGGCTCGCCGCCCGCCGCCGCGACGCCGCGGGGCTGCCGCTGGTCCTGCTCGACGACACCGGCGCGGAGTTGACCACCCAGCGGGCGAAGTCCGGCGAGCACGGCTGGTTCGAGTTCGACGTCCAGGACGCCCACACCGCCACGCCCCGGATCGTGCGCCGGACCGGCGGCTCCTACCGGGTGCAGCGCCACCCGGACGGCGGTGCCCGACTGGCGGGCCCGGGGATCGCGACCACCCGGCTGCAGGTCGGCTTCCCCGTCCAGCTCGCCACCAACCTCCACCTCGCCCTGGGCAGCGAGCAGCGCCGGCCGACCGCGCCCGGCCCCGGGCCCACCGCGGACTACAACGACCTGCTCTGACCGCGGCGCTGCGACCCCGGCCGGCGCGGCAGCCGGCCCCACACACCACCCCGGATCTCCTCACCCCGGAAGGCGGAACCCATGAAGATCTTCCAGCCGATGCTCTTCGTCGGTCTGGGCGGCACCGGCGGGCTGGTCGGTGCCGAGCTGGAGCGGCGGCTGCGCGCCGAGCTGTGCGGCCCGGACGGCACCGCGCTCAGCCACCTGGGCGGCGGCATGCTGCCCTACCAGCTGCCCGACTGCCTGCAGTTCGTCTACGCGGACTTCAGCGAGCCGGACCTGGCCCGGCTGCCGCAGGCCAGCGCGGACCCCTCGCTGAGCGCGGCGTTCGGCCGGACCTCGCGGGCCACCCACGACCTGCTGCCCAACTTCGACAGCTCCCCGGAGATCACCCGGATGCTGCGCGCCCGGATGCACGAGGAGGTGAACTCCTGGCTGCCGCCGCGCGACGGCGAGCCGCGGGTCGTCCCGCTGCGGCACGGCGCCGGGCAGCTGCCCACGGTGGGGCGCGCCGGGCTCTTCGGCACCCTGCGCAACGGCCTGGACCCGGTGCTCGAACCGCTCTCGCAGGCGATCGACGCGATCGCCCGCTCGGCCGGCGCGCTCAGCCAGCTGGGCGGCGGCCCGCTGTCGGGCTGCGACGTCTTCGTGGCGTTCTCGGTGGCCGGCGGCACCGGCGCCGGGATCTTCCTGGACTACCTCTACCTGATCAACCACGCCTTCCAGGAGAAGAACCTGGACGGCGTGAAGATCTACCCGCTGGTGGTGATGCCCTCGGCGTTCCCGCCCGCCGGCGGCGGTGGCCGCGAGGCCGAACTGAACTCCGCGCGGGCCCTGGTGGACCTCTTCCGGCTGGTGGACGAGCAGAACGCGCCCAGCGCCGCGGTCGACCACAACGCCGACCCGGACGAGGACCCGGCACTGCGCATCCGCTACCCCACCGTGCAGCCGGTGCGACTGCGCAGCGGCGTGCTGCCGACCGCCTTCCTCTTCAGCCGCACCGCCGGCATCCGGCAGGACGACCTGCGCCGCTCGATGGTCTCGCTGGTGATGTCGCTGGTCGGCACCGAGCTGGGCGACGGGCGGCACAACGGCCGGTCCCGGGCCGACGACGACTACCAGACCTTCGCCGCCAGCTTCATCAACCGCGGCGTGCAGCGGGCCGCGGTCGCCGCATCCGGGATCGGCCGCCAGGGCGTGTCGACCAGCCTGGTCGCCTCGATGACCGCGCCGGTGGACGAGCTGGCCGCGCTGGTCTCGGCCCGGATCCTGCGGGCCTCGGTCGACCAGCTCGGCGACCGCTCGCGGCGTTCGAACCAGCCGCTGGAGGAACTGGTCACCACGATGTTCTCGGCCGCGGGTCTGGAGGACCTGCTGGACCGTTCGCTGCTGCCGGTGAGCGGCCCCGAGCCGCTGCCGCGCGGCGGGGCGGCGATCGAGTCGGCGCTGGCGGTGCGGCTGGGCGACATGCAGGCCGGGCTGGCCGACCTGCGCCAGCGGGCCGGGCAGCGGGCGGCCGAGATGGCCGAGGCGTTCAACCCGCGCCAGGCCGTCGACGAGCTACTGAAGACCGGCGACCCGTTCCTGCTCGAGCGGGTGATGCACGGCGATGCCCAGGACCCGGGCGAGATCGGCCGGTTGGGCTTCCTGGGACTGCTGGTGAGCCGCTCGCGCCGGCCCGCGATGCCGCCCGGCGTGCGCGAGCAGCCGCCCACGGCGCCGCGGATCCGGCGCCGGCTGGGCGGCCTGTCGCAGGCCCGCTGGGGCGACGAGGAGGTGCAGGCCGCCCTGGTGGCGCAGGACGCCTGGTACAAGTGGCGCAGCCGGGTCATCTGGCACGAGGCGTGGCGCGAGCAGCAGGCCCGCTGGGAGCCGACCTCGCGGGTCGCCAGTGACCAGGTCGACCGGCTGGTGTCGGCCCTGCGCCGGCACGCCGAGCAGGAGAGCCGCACCTACGCGGCCAAGGAGCGGGAGCTGTACTCGGACCGCACCGGCGTCTCCTACCTGCTGCCGCCGCAGCGCGACCTGCCGCAGTTCTACGAGGACCTGACGGCCCGGCTGATCAGCCGCGAGGGCCTGCGGGACACCGACAACGAGGCCGGGCTGTTGCGGCGGATGGTGGACGGGCAGGCCTGGCGGCACGCCCACGCCGTCGGGCGGCGCAGTCCGGACAGCGCGGTGGGCGGCGTGAAGGCGGTGCTGGAGGGGCGCGTCAAGCGGCTCTTCGCGGAGAGCGGCGAGCTGCTGGAGGAGCGTCCGCTGCTGCCGTCGATGGGCGTGCTGCTGGCCGCCGCGGCCGGCAGCACGGAGGCCGAGGAGCACGTCTCGCGCGAGGCCCGCGACCAGTTCGCCCGCAAGCTCGCCGGGCTGCTGCCGGCCGGCTTCACCCCCGAGGGCACCGGTCCGCTGAAGGCGCTGGTGGTCTACCCGCGGGTCAAGTCCTCCGACCAGGTGGAGGTGTTCCTGCGCGGGGCGCTGCAACTGCCCCGGGACCCGCGGCTGACCGTGGAGTTCCGCGGCGTGGACACCGAGTCGATCACCGTGGTGCTCTTCCGCAGCGAGATGAGCCTCACCCAGGTGCCGGAGGCCCGCAAGGTGCTGCGGCAGTGGGCCAAGGCCAAGGAGGAGGAGCAGAGCGAGGACGTGCTGCGCTGGCGCCAGCGCCTGGGCTACGGCGACGACTGGCTGGTCAGCACCGAGACCGACCGCCGGCAGATCCTGCACCGGCTGCTGTGCGCGCTGTGGAACGGCCAGCTCGACGTGCTGGACGGCACCGAGCACTCCCCGGAGCGGATCCGGGTGCGGCTCTTCGCCGAGCGGGGCCCCAACGTGCCGGGCGTGCGACTGCGGCTGGGCGACTACCCGGGCGGGATCTCCAGCTGGGCCGAACTGCTGCGGGTCTACGAGCGGTGGACGGTGCTGGACGAGGAGCAGACGGTGGAGGACTACTGCCGCCGGCTGATGGCCGCCCAGCCGCAGGGCCTGACCCAGGCGGCCAGCCGGCCGCACCCGCTGTTCGTCCGGCTGGTGGAGGAGATCGCACCGGCGCAGCTGCGCCTGCTGGAGGAGCGGCGGCGGCGCGACGGCGAGCGGATCGACGGCTGGGTCCGGCCGCTGTGGCAGTTCTGGGCCGAGACGCTGCCGGCCGCCCTGGACGTCACGTTCACCGACGGGCGGGCCGCCCAGCCGACCCTGCGCACCCTGCTCGCGGCCTACCACGAGGGCGAACTGCGCCCGCCCGGTGGCGCGGTGGACGACGCCCCGGCGCTGCGGCCCGCCGCGCCGGCGGCCGAGGAGCGCTACCGGTCGGGCGGGTACGACGACCGGGACGACCGCGACGACTACGACACGGTTCCGCTGACGCCGGCCAACGCCCCCGACCGCCCCGGCGCCTGGGCCGACCGGCCCGATCCGCTTCTGAAGCCGCCGCCGCCCGCCGACCCGCCGCGCTCCGGCTGGCCGCAGCACCCCGCCCCGGGAGGTGGCTTCGCATGACCACGCCCCAGCAACCAGCCGGCCCCGTCCTCCACTTCGACCTGCGCGACGAGCCGTGGGACCCGCGGGACCGCGACGGCCTGCGGTTCGCCGTCGACGACCGGCTGCGCCACCTCGCCGGCCCGGCGCTGCCCGACGGCGCCGACCACCGGTTCCTGCTGGTCGACACCCCGGCCGGCCTGGTCGGCCGGCAGGAGTTCTACGAGCAGGTGCTCGCCTTCCGGACCGCCGGCCGGGTGCGGGTGCTCTGCCTGCTGGTCGGCGCCCTGCCCGCGGCCGGACCCGACGCCGCCGAGGAGTTCGCGGCCGAGCGGCGGCTGGTGCGCCCGGACAGCCTGCGCTCGGGCCACGCCGGCCTGCTCTGGGCCGGCGACCTGCGGGCGCTGCCGGTCGACGGGGAGCGGGCGGCGCCCGACGATCCGGACTCGCTGGCCGACCTGGTGGACCTGCTGCTCACCCCCGAGCTCTACGACGAGACCCTGGACGTGCTGCAACGGCGCTGCGGCGGGGTGGCCGCCCCGGCGCTGCGGGTGCTGGCCCAGGACCTGTCGCCGCGGGCCCGGGCGCAGGCCTGGAGCGAGGCGCTGCGGCGGTTCGCCGGCGGGCGGGGTGCCGAGCCCACCGGGCCGGTGGCCGGCGGGCGGAC
>NZ_BAAALF010000290.1:0-7048 GCF_039528135.1 Kitasatospora nipponensis
CTGCTGGCCGCCTGCCGGGCCGGCACCGGCGAGGGCGGCGTGGTCGGCATCCACGCCGTGGACGGCATGCCGGGGGTGGGCAAGAGCGCGCTGGCGATCCACGCCGCCCACCGGCTGGCCGCCGACTTCCCCGACGGCCAGATCTTCCTCCCGCTGCACGCCCACACCCCCGGCACCCCGGCCGTCGACCCCGCCGACGCGCTGGCCGCCCTCCTGCTGACCGTCGGCGCGGCACCGCAGCAGATCCCGGCCGACCTGGACGCCCGGGCCGGCCTGTGGCGCAGCCGGCTGGCGGGGCGGCGGATGCTGCTGCTGCTCGACGACGCCCGCAGCAGCGAGCAGGTCCGCCCGCTGCTGCCGGGCACCCCCGGCAGCCTGGTGCTGGTCACCAGTCGGCGCCGGCTGCCGGCCCTGGGCGACGCCGTGCCGATCACCCTGAACGTGCTGCCGCCGGACGAGGCCGCCGCGCTGTTCACCGCCACCGCGGCCCGCTCCGACCTGCTGCGCGACCACCCCTCGGTGGTGGAGCTGGTCCGGCTCTGCGGCTACCTCCCGCTGGCCATCCACCTCACCGCGGCCCGGCTGCGCCACCGGCGGGCCTGGTCGGTGGCCGACCTGGTCCCGGACCTGGTGGCGGCGGCCGGCCGGCTGGCCGCGCTGCGCGCCGAGGACGTCTCGGTTGCCGCCGCCTTCGACCTCTCCTACCGGGACCTGACGCCCCCGCAGCGGTTGCTCTTCCGCCGGCTGGGCCTCTATCCCGGCGACACCTTCGACGCCTGCGTGGCCGCGGCGCTCGGCGGCACCGACCTGGTGACCGCCCGGCGGCTGCTGGAGGAGCTGGAGGACCACCACCTGGTCGACGAGCCGGTGCGCGGCCGCTACCGGATGCACGACCTGATCCGCGAGCACGCCCGCACGCTCGGCGCCGAGGACGGGCCCCAGGTGCGCGAGGCCTCGATCGGCCGGCTGCTCGACCACTACCTGGCCAGCGCGCTGGTCGCCGACCGGCACCTGGCCGGCCGTCGCCCGCCGGCGGGACCCGCGCCGGCCGCCGCCACGGCGGCCGACCTGCCCACCGAGGAGGCGGCCAACGCCTGGCTGCGCACCGAGCTGGGCAACCTGCACGCGGCCGTCGAGTACGCCGCCGGCCACGGCCACCCCGTGCACGCCGTACGGCTGCCGGCCGCCCTGCACGAGCTGCTGCGCAACCAGGGCCACTGGAACCTGGCCCGCGCCCTGCACCGCACCGCGCTGGAGACCGCGCTGCGCATCGCCGACCGGCACGGCCGGGCCGAGGCCCTCACCCACCTGGGCACCTTCCAGCGCCTGACCGGCGAGCACGAGGTCGGCGGCGAGCACCTGCGCCAGGCGCTGGCCCTGTTCGAGCAACTGGCCGAGCCCACCGGGCAGGCGGCGGTGCTGGTCCAGCTGGGCGCCATGGAGCGCACCTTCGGCGACAACGGGGCCTCCCGCGGGTACTTCGAGCGGGCCCTGGAGCTCTCCGACGCGGCGCTCGACCCGTACGGGCAGGCGGAGGCGCTGAGCCAGCTGGGCATCCTGGGCCGGATCACCGGGGAGTACCGGCAGGCCACCGGGCACGCGACCCGGGCGCTGGAGCTGTTCCGGGCGGTGGGCAACCGCACCGGGCAGAGCGCGGTGCTCAGCGAGCTGAGCCTGATCCAGCAGCTGACCGGCGACCTGTCCGCGGCCGAGGACAGCCTGCAGCAGGCGCTGGCGCTGTGCCGGGCCCGCGAGGACCGCCCCGGCGAGGCGTACGCGCTGGCGGGCCTGGGCTCGCTGCACCAGCTGACCGGCTGGTACGCGGCCGCCCAGGCGGCGCACCGCCAGGCGCTCACCCTCTACCAGGGCCTGGGCAACCGGATCGGGCACGCGAACGCGCTGATGGCCCTGGGCGCCGTGCAGCTGGTCACCGGCCAGTACACGGCCGCCGAGGCGGACCTGCGCCGGGCCCGCACCATGTACCACGAGCTGGACGAGGCCCGCGGGCGGATGAACACGCTGGCCTACCTGGGCGTGCTCCAGCAGGCCACCGGCCGCCACGCCGAGGCCGAGGGGAGCCTGCGCGACGCCCTGGAGCTCTACCGCGAGCAGGGCGACCGCCTCGGCGAGTCCCGGGTGCTCGCCCACCTGGGGGACGTCCTGCTCTCGCTCGGGCAGCCGGTGGCGGCCGAGGGGCAGCTGCGGCAGGCGCTGGCGCTCTGCCGCGAGCGCGGGGACACCGTGGGTGAGGCGGAGACCCGCAACGTGCTGGGGCGGCTGCGGCTGCGCGAGGCGCGGGCGGCGGCGGCCGCCGCGGCCACCGCGGCCGGCGCGCCGACCGGGGCCGACCGGGCGGCGGCCGAGTTCGCGACCGCGCTGCAGGGCGCCCGGGCGGCCGGACTGCCGCTGGAGGAGGCGCGGGCGCTGGCCGGGCTGGGCGACTGCGCGCTGCTGGCCGGCCGCACCGCGCACGGCGTCGACCTGCTGGGCCAGGCGCTGAAGCTCGCCGACCATCTGGGGGTCCCAGAGGCCGGGGGGCTGGGCACGGCGCTGGCCGCCGTCCCCGTCGCCTCCGCCCCGCTCGCCCCGGTCGCGGCGGCGGGGGCCCGCGGCACCTCCCGCGGCACCCTCTGCTGAGCCCTGGCGAACCCTGGGCGGCGTTCCGGCCCCCGCACCCGCCGCGCCCGCGCACCCCGCGCGCCTCGCTCGGCGCAGCCGGGCTTGCGGGGGGCCTGGTTCCGGTGAGGCTGGAGGGGTGGACCGTCCCCGAACAGCCGAGGAGAGCGCGTTGAACTACGCCCACTGGTCGGTACGGGTGGTGTCCCTGCTCATCGACGTGCTGGCCTGCGCGGCGCCGAACATCATCGCCGGCGTCGTCGACCCGGACAACGTGGGCCTCCAGGTGGGCATGCTCTTCGTCTCGCTGGCGCTCTTCGGCTACGACCGCTGGTACCAGGCCGGCCGCACCGGCCAGAGCTGGGGCCGGCAGCTGATGGGCCTGCGGCTGGTGCGGCTGGACGACGGGCGGCCGGTGGGCGTGCTGCGGGCCTTCCTGCGCGACCTGGCCCACCTGCTGGACACGCTGCCCTGCCTGCTCGGCTGGTTCTGGCCGCTCTGGGACGCCCGGCGGCAGACCTTCGCCGACAAGCTGGCCACCACCGCCGTCCCCGCCGTCGCCTGATCCGGCCGGCGCCGGCGCCGGCCGGTGGACCTGACCGGCGGGCCTGACCGGTGGCATGTCCGCGCCCGGGAAATTGCCTGCTCAGGAGGCTTTTCACGGCGCCCCGGCGGGTCTAGCATTCCCGTCACAGCAGCCCCATCCGCCCCCGCTGTGGCTGCTGAGCAGGCCGGCCGTGCCAACGGTCGGCACCTCCCTGGCCGGGACCCTCGGTACCCCCCACCCGGGTCCCGGCCCCACCCTCGCGCGGCCGGATCCCCGCCGCGGCGGGTCCGAATCATTCCATCGGCACCACTGCCCCGCGCCACCCCAGCCGTCCGGTCGGTCCCACGGATGCGCCCGATGGGGAGCCGGAGAGAATCGGCCATGCACGCGACAGACGCGGGCGAGCCGAACCGGCCACCCACGTCAGGGGGCGCACCACCCCCCGTGCGCCGCCGCTCCGGGCGGGCCGCGCGGCGCCCTCCCGGACCGGCGGCAGGCCGGCCACCTCGCGCTTTGCCGCTCCGCCCACTGGCGCGCGCGGTGACACAAGGGAATCGTCCGGATACACAGCGCAGTGTCGATGCACCCCGGGTGCGCGGCACGACGACCCCCCATGCGCCACCGGCATATTCGGCCAAAGGCCTCCGCACCCCTGTCGATCGCCGACCCGGCCGGTCCATGCTCGGAACGGGCCGCAGCGAGCCACCACCAGCCGGCCCGACCCCGGGCATGACGAGACAGGGCACCAGCCCGTCCGGCTGCCACCTGGGCGTCCTCCTTCTTCGATCACCTGCACTTCCGCTTCGGCCTGCCGTCGGCGCCGAGCCGGGCCGACTGCCGACCTCTGGGGGGTTCGAGTGGACACGCGGTACGAGGCGCACTCCTTCGCCGACCCGCTCTTCTACGACTCACCGCTGCGCTGGGGCGCCCACGAGGAGTTCCCGGCCGTGGCCGAACCACCGCCGCCCGGCTGGATCCGCCGGGACCGCGACAGCTGGGCCGGCTGCTACCCGCAGGACGTCGAACTGCCGGCGCAGGGGTGGAAGGTGCACGTCTCGGCGGGCCTGGAGAACGCCGAGCGGGTGCTGGCCACGGTGCGGGCGTACTGCCTGCGCGACGGGCTGCCGTTCAAGTTCCTGCGCGGCCTGCCGATGCTGCACCTGCAGAACGCCAAGTACGCCCCGCGCGCCGCCAGCGGCAAGTTCTGCACCCTCTACCCGCTCGACGACGACCAGTTGGAGCGATGTCTGCTCGACCTGGGCGAGGAGCTGGGCGGCGAGAGCGGCCCGTACGTGCTGAGCGACCTGCGCTGGCGCCAGGGCCCGCTCTACCTGCGCTACGGCGCGTTCGTGGAGCGCAGGATGCCCGCGGCGGACGGCGGCGCGCAGCTCGCCTTCGCCGATCCGCACGGCACCCTGGTGCCGGACGTCCGCGCGCCGGTCTTCGAACTGCCGCCCTGGGCACCGGTCCCGGCGTTCCTGCGGACCGCGGTGGACGAGCGCCGCGCGGCCCGCTCCGGCAGCCTGCCCTACCGGGTCGTGCGGGCCCTGCACTTCTCCAACGCCGGGGGCATCTACCTGGCCGAGGACCCCGACACCGGACGGCAGTTGGTCCTCAAGGAGGCCCGCCCGCACGCCGGTCTCGACCAGCGCGGCACCGACGCGGTCACCCGGCTGGGCCACGAACGGGAGATGCTGCGCCTGTTGGCGGACGTCCCGCAGGTGCCGGAGCTGGTCGACACCGTGACGGCCTGGGAACACCACTTCCTGGTGCAGGAGTTCGTCGAGGGCGAGACCCTGAACGCCTGGCTGGCCCGCGAGTACCCGCTGGTGCACCCCGACCCGACCGACACCGAGGTCGCCGACTACACCGAGCGGGCGCTGGAACTGCTGGAGCGCATCGAGCAGGGGCTGGCCGCGATCCACGCCCGCGGCGTGGTCTTCGGCGACCTGCACCCGCAGAACCTGATGGTCGGCGCGGACCGCAAGGTCACCTTCCTCGACTTCGAACTCGCCAGCCGCACCGATGAGTTCGTGCGCCCGGCGCTGGGTGCGGCGGGCTTCGCGACCCCCGGCCTGAGCGGCACGGAGGTGGACCTGCGCGCCCTGGCGGCGCTGCGGCTCTGGTTCTTCCTGCCGCTGCAGCAGTTGCTCGCCCTCGACCCGGGCAAGGCCGAGGACCTGGTCGAGGCGGCGGTGCGCCGCTTCCGCCTGCCGGCCGGCTTCGCCGCCGAGCTGCGCCGCCCGCCGGCCGGGCCGCAGGCCACCAGCGCCGCTGCCCGGCCGCCCTCCAGCAGCGCCGAGCGACGCCGCCTCGGCGCGCTGCTGGACACCCCGCACCCGCACTGGCCGGAGCTGCGCGACGCGCTCACCGCCGGCATCACCGCCACCGCCACCCCGCAGCGCGAGGACCGGCTCTTCCCCGGCGACATCGCCCAGTTCGGCGTGGACGCGCTCTCGCTCTCCTACGGCGCGGCCGGCGTGCTGTACGCCCTGCACAGCACCGGGGCACCGGTGGCCGCCGAGCACGTGCAGTGGCTGGTCGACGCCGAGGCGCGCCGCAGCCCGCGCCCCGGCCTGTACACCGGCAGCCACGGCGTGGCCTACGTCCTGGACCTGCTCGGACGCCCCGAGGAGGCCCACCGGCTGCTCGACCGGCTGACCGGGCTGCCGCTGGAGGAGCAGAGCAGCGAGCTGGCCGGCGGCCTGGCCGGCACCGCGCTGACCCTGTTGCACTTCGCCCACCGCACGGGGGACGGCGGGCTGTTGGCGCAGGCCGTGGCGGCCGGCCGGCTGTTGGCCGAGCGGCAGGACAAGGACGCGGGCCGGCCCGACCCGGCCCACGACGCCCCGACCGGGCCGACCGGGCTGCTGCGCGGCGCGAGCGGGACGGCGCTGGCCTTCCTGCGGCTCCACGAGCGCACCGGCCACCGGGAGTTCCTGGACCGCGCCGGCACCGCGCTGGACCAGGACCTGGCGCGCTGCCTGACCGGCAGCGACGGAACCCTCCAAGTGCCGGACGGCAAAAGGCTCCTGCCCTATCTGGAGCTGGGCAGCACCGGGATCGGCCTGGTCCTGCGCGACTACCTCGAACACCGGCCCACCGCCCCGGCGGCCGCTCACGAGGAAGCCCTGCAACGCGCGGCCGGCGCCGAGTTCGTCATCCTGCCGAACCTCTTCAGCGGGCGGGCCGGGCTGATCCTCTACCTGGACCGGCTGCTGCGCACCGCGCCCACTCCCGCGGGTGCGCCCGGCGCCCCGGTGCTGCCGGCCGAACGGCGGGCCGCGGTGGCGGCGCTGATCGAGCGCCACCGCCGGCTGCTGACCTGGCACCTGGTCCCCTACCAGGGTCACCCCGCCTTCCCCGGTGAGCAGTTGCTGCGACTGTCGACGGACCTGGCGACCGGCTCGGCCGGTGTGCTGCTGGCGCTGGGCGCCGCGCTCGCCGGGACCGACGGCCTGCCGCTGCTCGGACCCACCACCGGCGCCGGCCCGGCCACCGCCGGCCCCGCCGCCCGTCCCTGACGGGCACCCCCGGGCACCCCGGTGCCCCCACCGACCCCCGGCGACCGCCGGGTGCACCACCCGACCACCCAGCAGAGGAGCACACCATGGACATCCTGGAGCTGCAGGCCCTGGAGACCCCGATCGAGGAGGCGCGTCCGGACGACCCCAGCACGCTGAGCGTCGTCAACTGCGGCAACAGCACCGTCAGCACCCTGCTCTGTCTCTGATCCGCACCGCTCGTGAGCGGCTGATCAGCACAGACGGTAGCCGCGCCGGCCGGCGCGGCTGAACGAACCGGCGGGTCCCGCCCGTCGGTACCACCCGGCGGGTCCCGCCCGCCGGTCGACGGCCCAGGAGCGCACCACCGGCTCCTGGGCCC
>NZ_BAAALF010000291.1:0-6983 GCF_039528135.1 Kitasatospora nipponensis
GGGCCGTCGGACCGCTCCCCGAGCCGGCGGCGGGCGCGGGGCCCGTCGGCCGCAGCACGGGCCGGCCCGACTCGCCGGGCTGCGGCAGGTCGAGCAGCGTGGCGATCCGTCCGCCGGCCGGTTCCGGGGGCTCGCCGCCGCCCGTGCTCTCGGCCGGGTCGGGTACCGGCGAACCGGTCCCCGGGGCACCGGCGCCGGCGGCGGGCGGAAGCTTGTCACTCATGCCGCGACTCCCAGCGCTGTGGTCCGTGTCGGCCCGGCCCGGGGGCCGAGCCCTGCCAAACCGCTCCTAATGCCCACACTTCTACACAGGACGATCGGCACGTGTCCAGGGAAGGACCAGGGCCGGATGGCTGGTTGTCCGCCGGGTCCCGGGCGGCCGCCACCGCACGCGCCGGTCGGATGCGCCGCGCGTGCCGTACCGTCGACCCGGGCGTGGAGTGGAGCGCCCGGTGAACGGGCAGAAGCTGACCAGAGGTTGCCGGACCCTGCCGGAATCGTAGGGGTCCCCCGTCCGGCGACCGGGCTGACCAGAAGTCACTCACTCGTACGGTGGAACCAGAGGGCACCGAAGGGCGTCCATCTGGTCGCATGAGGGATTCTCGTTCCAGGGATGCGCCTGTGCCCGTGGCCTGCCCGGGCCGGCCGTCCCGTCGCGGTGAAGTGCCACTCCGGGACCGTCCGCCACCGGTCGGACACAGGCTCTGCGCAACCCCTGCGGCTCCCCGGCCGCGTCAGGTCAGATCTCGCAGGTCATCAGGTCAGGTCTCGTCAGATCAGGGTTCGGCGGCCAGGTTTCGCACGGAGCCGGCCCCGCCCCGGTCCCAGAGCGGAGAGGAACGAGCCCATGCGTGAATCGCGCGAGTCGTCCGGCCGGCATCGCAGCACCCGGCAGGCACTGCTGCAGGCGGCGCTGACCTGCGCCGAGCGGTGGCAGTGGCCGGTGGTGCCGGGAGCGGTGGTGGTGGAGCGCGCGCTGGACGGGGGGCCGGCCACCGGGTCCTGCTCCTGCGGCGATCCGCTCTGTCCGGTCCCCGGCGCGCACCCGCACGACCAGCCCCTGCTGGCGGCCACCACCGAGACCACCATGGTGCGCTGGTGGTGGGAGCGGCACAGCCCGCAGGCGCCGGTGATCGTGCCGACCGGCCGCGAGGTGGCTGCGGTGAGCGTGCCCGCGTCGGCCGGCGTGCGGCTGCTCGACTACCTGGACGCGCTGCGCCTGGTGCCCGGCCCGGTGCTGGCCACCCCGACCCGCTGCGCGCTGCTCGTCGCGCCGTACGCGTACCCGGAGTTGGCGGAGCTGCTGGTGGCCCAGGAGGAGACCCTGCTGCCCGGTGGCGCGCCGGGCCGGGTGCCGACCTCGGTGCGCTACCACGGGCCCGGCGGCTTCCTGGTGCTGCCGCCCTCGCGGATCGGGCCGGGCGGCGGGCAGGTGCGCTGGGTGCGCCGACCGCAGCCGGCGCCGGGCGGCGGGGTGCGGCTGCCGCAGGTGGCGCGGTTGCTGGAGGCGCTGGTCGCGGCGGGCGCGGCGGCGCCGGACGACACGCGGCTGGCCTACTGACGGGGAGTCCCGTGGCCCGGCAGCGGGCCTCGGGAACCGTCGGTCGCGGGGGCGGCACCGGGGGGTCGTCACCGGGTGCCCACCGGGTGGGATCCCCGGAAAATGAAGATCCGGCCGCTGGCGACGGGGGATGCACCAGCGACCGGACTGTTTAAACAGTAACAAGGATTGGCGCCGTAGCCAATTTCCCTGCCCGACTCGACCCCGGGAATTCGGCCCGGCTGGGCCGAATGTGACCGGAGTCACGTCCCCGGGGGTCGATCCGGTCACGTTCCGCCAGGAACGTTCAGTTGAGCGTGACCTGACGGCTCACCAGGTTGGCGCGGGCCCGGCGCTCGTCGCCCGTCAGGGGCGCGGGCGCGGCCAGCACGCCGGCCAGACGCTCCGCGAAGGCGGCCGCGGGCTTCTCGCAGTCGGCGGCCGACATCTCCAGCGGCAGGTCCCAGACCGGCACGGTCAGGCCGTGCGCGCGGAACGAGCCGACCAGCTTGGTGCCCTCGCCGAGCGAGGACTCGCCGGCCGCGGTCAGCCGCGCCAGCGCGTCCAGCAGCTCCTCCTCGGGGACCGGCATGACCCAGCGCAGGTGGTTCTTGTCCGGCGTGCCGCACCAGTACGCGCTGTCCACGCCGGCCAGCTTCTCGGTCGGGATGGCCGAGGCGTTGGCGCGCTCCAGCGAGGCGGCCACCTCGCCGGTGGCGGACTCGGCGTCCTCCAGCCAGAACTCGAAGCCGGTGTGCACCGCGGGGGTGAAGTCGGCGGTGAGGTCGAGCAGGTCCTGCAGGCGGGGCCCGTCGGCGGCGGCGCGGCGGGTCGGCACCGGGTTGCCCGGCTCGGTCACCAGCGCCTTGGTCAGCGCGTCGGCCAGGTCGCGGCTGAGGTCGCCGGAGGAGGACTGGGTCTGCAGGCCGAGCAGGATCGAGCCGTCCGGGCGGCGCAGGGCCGGCCAGGCGAGCGGCAGCACGGTCGCCAGCGTGACCGAGGGGATCTCGCCCTCGGCGCCCTGCGCCACCCCGGCGGCCAGCGTCAGCGGCACGGTGGCGGCCGGCACCAGCTCGCGCAGCGCCACCCAGTCGGCCTCGCCCGGCAGTCCCTCGAACGGGCGGTGCACCAGCTCCTGCACGGCGTGCGCGGCCTCCCGGCCGTGGCACGCCTTGTACCGGCGGCCGGAGCCGCAGGGGCAGTCCTCACGGGCCCCGACGACGGGGACGGTGCCGCCGGCGGCGGTGGCGCGGCTGGGCTGGGTCGACTTCTTGGCGGCCTTCTTGGCCATGGTGCGGCTCTCCCGGGACGGTGGTCACTGTCTCCCGGGCAGCCTACTGAGGTTGCCGGGTGCCTCGGGCCGACCCGGTGCCGCCTTCGGACCGACCGGCGTCGGCCCGGTGCCCCCGGGAGGCGACCCGGTGCCCTGCGGTACCGGCCGCGGGCCGTGTTGCCGGCGCAGGTGGCGACCGCGTCAGGCCGAGCGGGCGTGCGCGGGTTCCGGGGCGTGCGCCGGCAGCGCGGCCCAGACGGTGACCTCGCCGGGCGCGTCCCGCACGCCCCACTCGGTGGCCAGCTTGCCCACGATGCTCAGGCCGCGGCCGCCCTTGGAGGTGAGCGAGGGGCTGGCCGGCAGCGGTCGGGTGACCGCGCCGCCGTCGGTGACCTCCAGGGTCAGCAGTCCGTCGTCGTGCATCTGCCAGCGCACCAGCACCCCGCCGGGGCGCTCGGTGTAGCCGGCCGGCTCGACGAAGCCGCCCGGCTCGCCCGGGCCGCCGAACTGCTCGCCGGCCCTGCTGTGTTCGCCGGTGTGCCCGGACCCCTGGGACCCACCCGACGCAGCGGTCCGGCCGTCCGGGAATTCGGGCCCGTCCGTGGACTTCGACCAATCGCGCGGCCGGGCGTGGAATTCACCGCCGGCCCCCCCGTCGAGATCCAGCAATGGGGCCAGCGGCCGCGCATAGCGGCAGGAATTGCTGAGCAGTTCGGAAAGGATCAGGACCGCATCGTCGATCACGGCGTCGGGGACCTCGCGGTCGCCCAGATCGCGCCGCAGCCGGCGCCGGGCGGCCCCGACACTGGCTGGACCGTGCGGCACCGCCATGGTCGATGAAGTCGGCACTTCGCGCGCCACCATCAACGCCACCCCCGGACCTCCTTCAGCGTTTGCCGAGGGATGGATGCCCCGGGGGAATGCGCTGGAAACGGCCTGACTCGCTCGCGCTCCGTCAATTCCGAGGCCACTCGAGTGACCCGCAACACGCTGTGCGCAAAAGGTGATTAGCTGCTTACGCTGCGTCAGTCGCGGGGGTGGATTTCGCCCGCCGGGCTCGTCGCGGCACCCCGCTCTGCGCCCGTGTGCGCCAATGCGCCGGGCGTCCGGCTGGCGCGCGGTGGGTGTGGTGCGGGGGGTGGGCGGCAGTCGGCGTCAGCGCCCGAGCCGGTCCAGCACCGCGCGCGGCCGGTTGGTGATGATCGCCTCGACGCCCAGCTCCAGGCAGAGCTCGACGTCCTCGGGCCGGTCCACCGTCCAGACGTGCACCCGGTGCCCGGCGGCGCGCAGCCTGGTCACCAACTCCGGCTGCCGGCGAACGAGTTCGATGCCGGGGCCGGCGATCGCGGCGGCCGCCGGCAGTCCCGCGCCGGGCCACAGCCGCAGCGGCAGGCTCCGCTCGAAGAGGTACACCCGGGGGAACTCCGGTGCGGCGTCCCGCAGCCGGCCCAGGGCCACCCCGGAGAAGCTCATCAGCCGGGCGTGCGGGCGGTCCGGGTCGCCCTCGTCGCCCGCCGCCGCGCCCTTGACGCCGAACCGCTCCAGCGCCTTCAGCAGTTCCGCCTCCACCCGGCCGCGGTAGCGCACCGGGTGCTTGGTCTCGATGGCCAGGTCCACCCGCCGCCCGCAGTCGGCGACCAGCTCCAGCAGGCTCTCCAGCCGCAGCACCGAGCGCCGCTCCGGGTCCGCCCGTTCGGTGTCGTCGCCGCCGGGCTTCCAGGACCCGAAGTCGTACGCCTCCAGCTCGGCCAGGGTGAGCGCCGAGACCACCCGCCGGCCGCCGTCGGAGACCCGTGCGATGGTCCGGTCGTGCACGCAGACCAGCTGCCCGTCCCGGGTCAGCCGCACGTCGCACTCCAGCGCGTCCGCGCCCTCCGCCAGCGCCCTGCGATAGGCGGCCAGGGTGTGCTCCGGCAGTGCCTCGGAGGAGCCGCGGTGGGCGACCACCTGGACCGCCCGCTCGCTGCGGGCGGGGTCGGCGGAGGAGAGTTCGGGAGTCGTCACAGGTCAACCCTAGGACGCGCCGGTGACGGGAGTGCGACGCAGGGCCGAACTCCCGGTGCCGCGGCCACCCGGTCGTCCGCCCCCGCCGCCGGGGTGCGGGCCGGCCGGAGCCGGGCGACCCGCCCTTTGCCGGGCGACCCGCTACCGGCCCGCCTGCTGCCGGCCGAGCAGCGTGAGCAGCCAGGTGGCCAGGCCGGCGACCAGGAACGAGAAGAGCGAGGCGGAGGTCCACTCCTGCGGCGTGAAGTGCGCCCAGCCCTGCAGCTGGGTCCAGAACGCCGTCCACCAGTGGGCGACGTCGGTGGGCGCCAGGAACTGGTACACCGCGAAGCCCAGCGCCCACGGCAGCAGCATCAGCGGCCGGGCCGGGGCGTCCTGCCCGAGGTCCCAGCCCTGCCGGCCGCGGCCGCGGAAGAAGTCCACCGCCAGCACCGCGAGGAGCGGCACGAAGACCGAGCCGATCAGTCCGAGGAAGTTGTAGTAGGACTGCGTGAACTCGGTGATCCGCAGCGCCAGCCCGGTCACCAGCAGGCCGATCCCGCCGGTCAGCACCCGGCGGTCCACCCGCGGGAAGAGGTTGTGCACCGACATCGCGGTCGAGTACACGTTGGCGAACGACTGGTCCGCCTCGCGCAGCACCAGGACCAGCAGGAACGCCCAGCCGGCGGCCACCCCGGCGAAGGAGTCCAGCAGGTTGTCGACGTTGCCGTGCGACTGTAGCAGCGCGATCAGGCCCAGCAGGTAGCACCAGACCTGGGCGAGCGTGTAGCCGGAGAAGGTCCCCCAGAAGGAGGCGCGCGGGGTGCGCGAGTGCCGGGTGTAGTCGGCGGCCAGCGGCACGAAGGAGATCGAGACGGCGATGATGGCGTCCGTCGCCTTGAGGAAACCGTGCCAGTTTCCCGCGCCCGGGTCGGGGAAACCCTGCCGCCCGAGCTGCACGGTGAAGTAGACCATCGCGACGCCCACCGCGACCGCCACGTACTTGCGCAGCGCCGAGATCGAGCCCAGCGGCCAGATCGTCAGCGCGGTGGTCAGCACTCCGGCCAGCAGGACGAAGAGCCAGCGCCAGCCCTGGGTGTCACAGACCGTCTGGGCGCCCCAGGCGATCACGGTCAGCTCGTACACCCCCCAGCCGACGCACTGCGCGATGTTCAGCACGGTCGGCAGGTAGGAGAGCCGGGTGCCGAAGAGGCCGCGCAGCACCGCCATCGCGGGCGCCCCGGTGCGCGCGCCGATCAGCGCGGCGACCCCCAGCATCGCGGTGCCGATCACGGTGCCGACCACGATGGCGGTGACCGCGGCGCCGAACGAGAGCTCCTGGCCGGGGGCGCCGAGCACGGTGACCGCGCTGGTGAAGCCGATCAGGCTGATCCCCAGGTTGGCCCAGAGCGCGAACTGGTCGCGGAAGCCGAGGGTGCGCGGCGGGGCGGTGTCCAGCACCAGCGGCGCCTCGGCCCGGCCGACCCCCTCCGTCCGCGGCGGCTCCAGCAAGGCGGTCGCGGTGGTGGAGGCGCCGGTCAGCGGGCCCGCGGGGTCCTTCGGGTGAACGGCGCCGGCCGGGTTCTCGAAATTCGTGGACTCGCTGGGTCCGGCAGAAGAAGATGGGGAAGGCGAAGCAGCCGTCATGGCCGATACTCCCTACGCCGGCATTACCCGGTCAGGTTCCGGCGGTCAGCGCTCCCTCGATCGCACCGGCCCCAGGGCCATGGCGTACGGTCGACCAGCGCACTCTCAGCCTGGTGGGTCCAAGCTCCCGCGTGTCAGATTGGCAGCGACAGGGTAGCCCGGCCTGCGGTTTCCGCCAAGGCGGAGCGTTGCGCCGTCCGCATCGCGGAACTCCACGCGGGGGGTCCGCGGGGCGGTCGGACGGGGGGCTGTTCGGTCTGCCTAAGGATTCTTACCAGTTCTTCAGGCGGCCCCTAACGGCAACCAGATCGGACATGGGAAAAACTAAGGGCCAAGGTCCTTGTCAGCGATGGAGGTCGTCCGTGAGCACCGAGCACGAGAGTGGTTCCACCGGACCGCAGGGGGAGCAGCTCTCCAGCGGCCACGGCGAGCCGGGGGGCGCTCCGACGGTAGGTGACACCTCGTCGGCCGGGGAGTCCAAGCCGACCATCGCCCTCGCCAAGCTGAGCGCCCCCGAGCCTGAGCCGGCCGCGCCGGCCG
>NZ_BAAALF010000292.1:0-830 GCF_039528135.1 Kitasatospora nipponensis
CAAGACCTTCCGCGCCCCGGACGGCAGCGCCCACCACGCCGTCCAGGACGTCTCCTTCCGGCTCGACGCGGGCGAGATCCTCGGCCTGGTCGGGGAGTCCGGCTCCGGCAAGACCACCGCCGCGCGGATCGTGCTGGGGCTGGTGGAGCCCGACTCCGGCTCGGTGCGGCTGGCCGGGCAGCCCTGGAGCGGGCTGCCGGAGCGGCGCCGGCGGGCCGTGCGGACCCGGATCCAGACCGTCCAGCAGGACCCGTTGGGCTCCTTCGACCCGCGCTTCACCGTCGAGCGGGTGATCGGCGAGGCGGTGGCCCGGGCCACCGGCACGGAGGGCGCGGACACGCACACGGCCGGGCGTCTCGGGCGGCGCGGGCGCCGGGCCAGGGTGGCCGAGCTGCTCGACCAGGTCGGCCTGTCCGCCACCCTGCTGACCCGGCGTCCCAGCGAGCTCTCCGGCGGCCAGCGCCAGCGGGTGGCGATCGCCCGCGCGCTGGCACCCGGTCCGCGGATCCTGGTCTGCGACGAACCGGTCTCCGCGCTCGACGTCTCGATCCAGGCGCAGATCCTCGACCTGCTGGCCGACCTGCGGCGTGACCTCGGCCTGGCGATGCTCTTCATCTCGCACGACCTGGGGGTGGTGCACCACCTGAGCGACCGGGTCGCCGTGATGCAGGGCGGCCGGGTGGTCGAGAGCGGCGAGGTGACCGGGGTCTTCAGCGCCCCGCAGGCGGACTACACCCGCCGACTGCTGGCGGCCCTGCCGCCGCCCCGTCCCGCCGCCGGCGCGGTTGCCGCCACCGGCGCCCGGGCGGAGGCCCGATCATGACCGGGAG
>NZ_BAAALF010000292.1:929-6902 GCF_039528135.1 Kitasatospora nipponensis
GCACCGGGAGCACCGGGAGCACCGGGAGCACCGGGAGCACCGGGAGCACCGGGAGCACCGGGAGGACCCGCACCACCGGCGGCTCACTGCTCGCGATCAGCGACCTGCACGTCGGGCACCCGGCCAACCGGGCCGTGGTCGACGCCCTGCGCCCGGCCTCCGCGGACGACTGGCTGATCGTGGCGGGCGACATCGGCGAGCGCTTCTCGGACGTCGAGCGGACCCTGCGCAGCCTGCGCTCGCGCTTCGCCGCGGTGATCTGGGCGCCGGGCAACCACGAGCTGTGGACGTTGCCCGACGACCCCGTCCAGCTGCGCGGCCAGGCGCGCTACCGCGCCCTGGTCGAGCTCTGCCGCACCCTGGACGTGGCGACACCCGAGGACCCGTACCCGGTCTGGCGCGGACCGGGCGGCCCGGTCACCGTCGCCCCGCTCTTCCTGCTCTACGACTACAGCTTCCGCCCGCCCGGCACCCGCACGGCCCAGGAGGCGCTGGCCGCGGCGCACGCGGCGGGCGTGGTCTGCACCGACGAGCTGCTGCTGCACCCCGACCCGTACCCGAGCCGCGCCGACTGGTGCGCCGCGCGCCTCGCCGAGACCGAACGGCTGCTCGCGGCCCGCGACCCGGCGCTGCCCACCGTGCTGGTCAACCACTTCCCGCTGCGGCGCGAGCCGACCGAGATCCTGCGCCACCCGGAGTTCGCCCAGTGGTGCGGCACCGAGCGCACCCGCGACTGGCACCGGCGCTTCAACGCCGCCGCGGTGGTCTACGGTCACCTGCACATCCCGCGGGACCTCAGCACCGACGGCGTGCCCTTCCTGGAGGTCTCACTCGGCTACCCGCGCGAGTGGCAGCCCCGCGGCGCCGCCCCCGCCCCGCGCCGCATCCTGCCCGCCACCGCGCCGCCCGCGTCGCCGCTCCCGCCCGGCCACCCGCTCAGTACCCTGCCCGCCCCCGGCCGTCCACCCACCGTCCGGCCACCCGCGGCCCGCCCCGCCGCCGTTCGGCAACCCTGGCCGGTCCGGGTCTGAAGGAGCGCTACGCGGGCGTGGCGGCGGCCGCACCGACCATGACGTCCTGGGCGGCCGTCACCTGCCGGACCATCAGGACCGCGAGGACCGCGCCGACCAGGTGCACCACGGCCACGTAGGGCGAGTCGCCCTTGCCGTGCGAGATGAAGCTGTAGGCCACCACCCCAGCGGAGTTGGCGAGCCAGGCCACCCACCAGGCCTCGATCACCCAGGCGCCGCCGACCGACCCGCCGGCCCGCCAGATGTCCAGCGTGATCCGGCGCGGGGCCCACCACATCACCAGCGGGGTGAACCAGGACCAGACGGCCCGGCCGACCGGGTACCGGTGTCCGCCGGGCGCGAGGACCTCGGCATTGCGCCGGCACCGCCGGAACCAGAGGAGGAAGACCGCGACGGCAGCGATCGTCCCGATCCCGTAGATGCCGGCGGCGTTGGCGAAGCGCGTTGGGTTGCTCCCCAGCGTCAGCGCCAGGACGACCTGCACGACGGTCGACACCAGGACCAGGATCTGGGTGGCCACGGCCAGCGGCCGGGGGTCGACGAGAACTCCGCTGTAGGCGACGGCCCGTGGACTCGGACGTGGTGCTTCCCGAACAACTGTCGACTCCACAACGAGACCCCTGACCGGACCTGCCCACGGTGCTGGTCACCGTGGGGACGGTCTGGAGGATAGGGGGATCCCGCGCAGGGTGTCCAAAGAGTGTTCACGGGCCGCTCCCGCGCCCGTGCCCTCGGACGGGCGTGGTGCACCGGCCGTGGTGACGTTCCTCACGGCGCCCGTCGCGGGTGCGCCGGTGGCACGCGGGGAATCCGACTGTCCCTCAGGAGGGCGTCCCCGCCTGCGAGTATTCCCGCTTGACGCACCTTGATCACGACTACTAGCGTCCGCGACGTTCTGCATTTCTGCTGACTCGGGGGCGTTGGCGTTCCCCGGGCATGCCTTCCCACGGGGGTTCGTCTTGCACGTGCGTCGAAGAGTCGTCTGGTCCCTGGCCGTGGCACTGGCCGCATCCGGCCTGGCCGGTTGGTCGGCGATGGTGCCGGCGACGGCCGCCGAGGCCACGGGCACCACGGCCGTGGAGGATTTCGGCTACCCGGGGGCCGCGCAGATCCTGGCCGACCGGGGGATCACGCTGAAGTCGGGGGACGGGCACATCGTGCTCGCCGACTGTGCGTCGGGGTCGAACCTGGTGCAGCTGTTCAGCCGCACCGCGACACCCAGTGAGGTCTGTTTCCAGGTCACCGGGCCCACGGGCTACCTGGCGTTGGAGATCCCGCAGGTCTACAACATCAAGGGTGACGACCACGCGATCAAGGCCACGCTGAACACGGCGGGCACGGTCACCAGCGTCGACGTCCCGAAGAACACCTGGACCCCGGTCGGCGAGGGCAACACCGCCGGCGCCGCCACCCTGCTGCAGCTCAACGCCACCGACGGACCGGCCGCCCCGGCCCCCGCCGGCGCCTACCCGGCGATCGGCACCCTCACCATCGGCCAAGCCGGCGACGCGGGCTACCGCGCCTGCACCGCCACGCTGATCGCCCCGCAGTGGGTGCTGTCGGCGGACAGTTGCTACGCCTCCGACGGGACGCTGACCGCTCAGCAGATCCGCTCCCGCCGGACCACGGCCACCATCGGGGGCCACACGCTGGCGGTGACCGGGCTGGTCTCGCGCGGGGACCGTGACGTGGTCCTCGGGCGGCTGGCCTCGCCGATCGTGGACATCGCGCCGGCCGGCATCGCCGGCGCCGCCGCGACCGTGGGCCAGTCGGTCAAGACCGGCGGCTTCGGGCGCACCGCCACCGACTGGGTGCCCACGACCGCCCACGCGGGCGACGCCACCGTCACCGCGGTGGACGCCACGACCGTCACGCTGACCCCCACCGCCGGCACGGTCTGCAAGGGCGACGCCGGCGGCCCGACCTTCACCGCCGCCACCGGCGGCGGCCTGGTGGTCAGCAGCATCCACAGCCTCTCCGGGCAGGCCGGCTGCCTGGGCGAGTCGTCGACCGCCAACCAGGTCAGCGACACCCGGGTGGACGACCTCGGGGCCTGGATCGCCGCCAACACCCCGCGGGGGCAGCGGACGTCCAGCGACTTCAACGGTGACAACAAGACCGACCTCGCGCTGACCGGCGGGGCGAACTGGCCCTGCTTGCCGGTGGCCCTGTCCAAGGGCGACGCCACGTTCAACACCTCCTGCAACGTGCCCGGTGGGTCGTGGGGGTACTGGGCGAGCACGGCCGGCGTGAAGCGCGTGACCGGTGACTTCAACGGTGACGGCCGGACGGACCTGGCGCTGACGGGTGGGGCGAACTGGGACTGCCTGCCGGTGGCCCTGTCCAAGGGTGACGGCACCTTCGACGTGTCCTGCAACACGCCGGGCGGGTCGTGGGGTTACTGGGCGAGCACGGCCGGCGTCAAGGTCGTGACCGGTGACTTCAACGGGGACGGCAGGACGGACCTGGCGCTGACCGGTGGGGCGAACTGGGACTGCCTGCCGGTGGCCCTGTCCAAGGGTGACGGCACCTTCGACGTGTCCTGCAACGCGCCGGGCGGGTACTGGGGCAACTGGGTGAACGAGTCCGGTGTGAAGCTCCTGACCGGTGACTTCAACGCCGACGGCAGGACGGACCTCGCGCTGACCGGCGGAGCCGGCTGGGACTGCCTGCCGGTGCTGCTGTCGAACGGCAACGGCACGTTCAACGAGTCGTGCAACGCGCCGGGCGGGTCGTGGGGTTACTGGGCGAGCACGGCCGGCGTGAAGGCCGTGACCGGTGACTTCAACGGGGACGGCAGGACGGATGTCGTGCTGACGGGCGGGGCGAACTGGGACTGCCTGCCGATGGCCCTGTCGAACGGCAACGGCACGTTCAACGTGTCGTGCAACACGCCGGGCGGGTCGTGGGGTTACTGGGCGAGCACGGCCGGCGTCAAGGTCGTGACCGGTGACTTCAACGGGGACGGCCGGGCGGACCTGGCGCTGACCGGTGGGGCGAACTGGGACTGCCTGCCGGTGGCCCTGTCCAAGGGTGACGGCACGTTCACCGTGTCCTGCAACGCGCCCGGCGGGTACTGGGGCAACTGGGTGAACGACTCCGGCGCCAAGCTCCTGACCGGTGACTACGACGGTGACGGCCGGACCGACCTGGCGCTGACCGGCGGGGCCGGCTGGGACTGCCTGCCGGTGCTGCTGTCGAACGGCAACGGCACGTTCAAGGAGTCGTGCAACTCCCCGGGGTCCGACTGGTCGAGCCGGGCGGGCCAGCCCGGCGTCACGGTGCTCTGACCCACCGGGTCACGGGTACGGAACCGAGGCCTGCCGCCCCACCCGTTCGGGTGGGGCGGCAGGCCTCGTCGCGTGCGGGTGCGCGTGCGGGTGCGGGGGCGCGGCGGTGTGCCGGCGGCGGGTGACGGTCCCTCGCCACGGCCTGGGCCTGTTCCCGCTTGACGCACCTTGATCGCGACCACTACGGTCCGCGAGGTTCTACTTTCAGCTGACACGGGGGCGTTGGCGGTCTCCGGCATGCGGTCAACGGGGGAGTCTTTCTTGACCAGGGGTCGAAGTGTCGTCCGGTCGTCGGTCGCGGCGCCGGCGGCGTCCGGCAGCGCGTGGTGGTCCGCGTCGGGGCCCGCGGCGGCCACCGAGCCGGCCACCGATCCGGCCCCGCCCTCGCTCGTACGCGCCGACCGTGCGTCCGCCGCGGCCGCCCGCACATCCGCCGCGGGCCTGCTGCGCCGGTCGAGCCGCACCGTGAGACCCGGCACGTTCAACCGGGTGCGCTGACCGACCCCCGACGCGTGACGTGCCGCGCAGGGCGGCCCGCCGCCCCCTGTGGACCGGCGGGGTGACAGGCCCCGCGGCAGGCGGGCCGCCCGGCCCCGGCGCGTGTGGTGGGTGTGGTCGCTTCGAGACTGCCGGGGCGATGGCCGCGGCGAGATGGCACTTCGCTGTGCCTGACGGGGATGGGGTTACACGTTCGATGAGAGTGAAAACGACATCGGGAGCGATACGGTCGCGGGTTGCCGCGGCCGGGATCGTGACGCTGAGTCTGATGACGGGACTGATCGCCGTCCCGGCGGCGGCGGACAGCGCGCCGCCGGCGGCGGGCGGTGACCGGGCGAAGGTCGTCGCGGCGTGGAAGGTCGGCGGGACGGTGGTGCGTCGCGCCGCCGAGAGCGCGCTGACGGGGTCCGACGCCGACGTGCAGGCCTTCCTGGCCGCAGGACAGGCGGCCGCCGCGGAGCAGGACCTGCGGGCGAGTCTGGAGCAGGTGCTGGCGGTGTCGGGGCCCGGGGTGCGGGCGGCCGGTGCGAAGGCGATGGCCGGTTCGGCCGCCGACGTGCAGGCGTTCCTCGACACGGGGATGCGCAAGCCCTTCGAGGACGACCAGCGGGTTCGGCTGTCGCAGATCATGTCCACCGGCGGGCCGGGGGTGCGGGCCGCCGCCGCGAAGGCGATGGACGGCACGATCGACGACGTGACCCGGTTCCTGAACGCGGGTCAGTTCAAGGCGCGTGACGACGACGACCGCGTGCAGCTGTCGCAGTTGATGGCCGGCGGTGGCCCCGAGGTGAAGAAGGCAGCCGGCGCGGCGCTGGACGGCACCCCGGAGGACGTGCAGGCGTTCCTGCGCAGTGGCTGGCAGGTCGCGGCGTCGCGGGACCAGGAGACGCTGACCGTCGCTCAGCTCTCGGACCTGGCGCGCAACGCGTCGAGCCGGGCCGGTGAGCAGGCGCAGACCGCGAAGGACGCGGCGGCGAAGGCGGTGGACGCGGCCCGGTTGGCGAAGGAGGCCGCTCAGCGCGCCGCGCAGGAGACGCAGGCGGCCCAGGGCTCCGCCTCGAAGGCGGCGAACGCGGCCGGTCGGGCGGCGGACGCGGACTCGCGGGCGGCGGTGCGCGAGCGGACGGCGTCGGCGGCGGCCTCGGCTGCGAACG
>NZ_BAAALF010000293.1:0-6875 GCF_039528135.1 Kitasatospora nipponensis
CCACCCCCTCCCCCTCCGAGAGAGGACCCGCCGGAGGCACAAAACACCACCGCCGGAGCGTCACCACAGGGTTGGCTGGAGTGGGGAGACGGGGTTCGGCAGGGCTCGCGGGGCCTTGCGTGGAGCTCGTGCTGGAGCGCGCGGGGTCGTGGTCGGGGCGAGCGCCGGCCGGGGCGGGGTGGCGGCGGGGAGGCGTCCGGCGCCGGTCTCCGACGGGTTGGCCGGTGCGGGTTCGAGGGGTGCCTGTTGGGCGGTGAGTGCCTGCTGTTCGATGATGGTGACGGGCTTCTGGTACAGCTTCTGCGCGCTGGGGTCGAGCGGGGGCAGCAGGCGGGCGGCGGCTTTCTGGTCGTCGCGGCGCTTGTGGCGGCGGCGGACTCGGGCGAGCCGTCCTTCGTAGGCGGCGTGGTCGCTGGTGTGCAGCCCGGGTTGATGCAGCCGGGCGAGTTCCAGTGCGACGTGGCCCATCGGGCTTGGGGTGAGTACGCGGGTTCCGTCGTGCTGTTGGGCGGCGGTGAGGAACTTGGCGGTGAGCAGTGCCTGTGTCCTCGCGTGGCTGATCCGGCGCCCGCCGGTCCACTCGTCGTGCCGCACCGCGAGCCGGGCACGGCCGCCTCGCCAGTACAGGCGGCCGGTCGCGGCGGCCTCCAGCACGCGGAGGTGGCCGGTGGTCCAGCCGAGTTCGGCGACGTGCTGCTTGGCGAGGTACTGGTTCGAGGCGGCCCGCTCCCGGTTCTCGCGGTCCATGCCAGTGGCGGCCTGCTGTTCGGCTTCGTGCTGGGCCTCCTCCTGGCGGCGGGCACTCTCTCGTTCGGCCTGTTCCGCGGGAGTGAGGACCCGGTCCAGTTCGGCGCGCAGGCTGGCGGCGGTGGTCTCGACGCCGGCGGCGGCTTGGGCGAGCACAGCGTGGTGGACGGCTTGGCGGGCGCAGTAGGCGAGCGCGCTGGTGGGCATCTCGGGGTCGTCTGCGTACTTCTCGGCGTGGTCGGCGTGCCGGGCGGCCTCGGTGGCTTCCCGGTGGGCCTCGTGCATGGCAGCCTCCAGGCGCACGGTGGAGCCGGAGCGGCTGCGGCAGACGGCGGCCATGGCGTCGTCCGCGGCGATGACGGCGAGAAGGGCGGCTTCTCCGGCGACCTGGATGCAGGTCTGTGGCGGCGGGTCTCCGAACGGGACGGCCGGGCGGACGGCGCGCACGGGCATGGGTGGTCCTCGGGGTCTCGGTGGTGCGGTCGGGGGCGGGCAGTACACCCGTGTTCGGGGTGCCGCTGTGGTCGCGCGGAGCGCGGCGGGGGTTCTGTCGTGCCCGCAGGGCACGTCCGCTGGCCCGGCGTCCGGACGGGACGGGAGAGCCGCCTGCGGCCCGGACGGCGCGGCCGGCTGCGAGCCGGGTCGGGCTGAGTCGTCCCGCAGGGACGCCCGTTCGGTCGGGGCCTCGGGGCGGTCGGCCGCCGAGCGGGGGTTGCCCTGGTGGGCGGTGGGCGGAGCGTGGGGGCGGGCGGCTCGATGCCGCCCGGCCCCACGACCCGGCGGCCGGGGCAGGCCGGGCGGTGGTCTCCGCCCGGCCTGCTCTTCTACGCGGCGACCGGTTCGCGTTCGGCGACGCGGCACCGGGTGAGCACGGTCTGCGCGGTCTCGTTGTAGATGCTGTGGTCCTTCACCGTGCCGGTCAGTTCGACCTCGTCGCCCTTGCCGGGGACGGTGGCGGCGGAGGAGAACCAGACGTAGACGTTGCCCTGCGGGTCCTGGAACTTGATCAGTCGGCGGCGCTGAGCGTGGTAGCCGTAGAACCGCTCCTCCAGCTCGACCACGGTGGTGACCGTGGCAGTGGTGGTGATCCGCTCGCCCACGGTGCCCTGCGGCCGGGAGTTCTGGGCGGCCCGCTCGATGGCCTCCTTCTCCTGGTCGCGGTGCCACCCGGCGATGGCGGATACCAGTGTCGGCAGGTGGCGCGGGTCGACCGTCTCACCAGTGGCCAACTGGCCCACCTTGTGGCGGTATTCGGAGAGGCTGCCGTACCCCTGGACGGCCCACGCGCGGACGGCGGCGGCGGTGTTCGCCGCGTCGGGCTCGGCGTCGATTCCGGCCCGCCACTCCATCGGGGCCTTGCGGTCGAAGAAGTACGCCTCGACGCTGTCGGCGGTCGGCACGGTGTTCTTCCACTGCTCGGAACGGCTGTAGAAGCGGCCTTCCTGCTTGACGACGGCGGCGGCCACGCGCAGCACCTCGGCCACCGGCACGCGGAGGTCGGCCGGGATGCCGCCTTCGTCGCCGTCCCAGTCGGAATCCTTGAGCGTGCCGAAGCGCCACAGGGCCTCAAGGCCCTTGATCGGCAGGCCGGTGTACGGCTCGACACAGGTGGTGCCCAACTGCCGCATCTCACCGTTCTCGTGACGGGCAAGGTAGGTCGCGGTGCGGTGGCGGGCGACGGCGCACCCCTGGCAGAAGTTCTCGATGGCGCGGTGCTGCCGCGCGGCCTCGGCGTGCTGCTCGGGCAGGCCCGGGAACAGGCTGGTGATCGTCTCGCCCTCCTCGTCGTGGTCCAGGCGGGCGATGACGGTCCAGCCCTGGTGGCGGGGGATGTCGCCGGAGATGGTCACGGTGACGGTGGGGCGCCTGCCGATCACGCGGCCGTCCACGTCCTGGTAGTCGGCGAGAAACGGCGCGGAGATGTCGAGCGTGTACGCGGTGAGCTTGTGGATGGCGGCGCGGGCGTTGGTTGCCTCGACAAGCTGGCGGACGCGGGCCTGGGCGGTGGCGGGGACGGAAAACCGCATGGCTGCGCTGGTCATCGTGGGTGCTCCTGCTGGTGAGAGAGGAATCGAGTCCCCGGCCGGGCGGGTTGCCCTCCGCGTGCGGCCGGGGTCGGGTCGGGGCCGGCTGACGGCCCGTGGGTCGGAGGGGGTGTTGCCCTCCCCCTCCGACACCATTAATTAAACCATGTTTTGCAGTGTGAGGCAAACATCCCGGCCGGGGATGTCGAGTGCGGCGCGGTCGCGCAGGAAGGCGGCGAACAGGGCGGCGGTGTAGCTGTCGGCGGTGCCGTAGGTGCGGCGGCAGTCCAGGGCCCCGATGCGCTCGCCTCGATGGCGGACGGGGAACGGCTGGCCGGGCTCGGGGATGGCGAGTGCGTACAGTCCGCGCGGAGTGTCCACGCGCAGGACCACGGCGGCGGCCTCGCGGTCGTAGGCGGCCGACCAGCGGGCCGACCCGACGCCGAACTCCGCGAGCCCGCCCGCGATGGCGCGGGCCTGCATGATGTCGGCGGCGGTGGCCGAGTTGGGCTCGGCGGGGGCGGCGGCGTATCCGCAGCAGTGGTCGGCGGCGTGGGTCTCGGAGAGGGTGGCTGCACGGGGCATTGTGGGGCTCCTGGGGTGGCCGGGGGCGGAAGTTCCCGCCCCCGGCATCGGTTGGCTGAGGATGGATCAGGCGGCTTCGGCGTCGTCGGCCAACTCGGCCTCCGGGTCGCCCGGTTCCTCGCCTGTGCCCGACTCCTGCTCGACCTCCTCCGGCTCCTTCCCCTTCGGGAGCGCGGTGCCGGGCTGCTGCTTCGCCGGGTCATATGGTGCGCCCTCGGCCACGGCCCGCTCGATAGGCGTCATCGAATACCCCAGGGACTCCAGCACCTTGAACCACTCGGCGGTAGGCTCCCGCGTCCAAGGGGCGCACTGCTTGCCGGTCCGCCACGCCGACCGGGTCGCGCTCTTCTCCCTGACGGCGGCGATGGCCGCGAACTGGAGCTGAGGGGCTCGGCGGGGGTCCTTGGCGACGTGCTCGGCGAAGGTGCTCCGGTCCTTGGCCTGCTGGGCGTTCAGGCCCAGCAGAGCGGCCAGGATCTCGGTGGTCGGCTCCTTGTTCAGGTCGGTGCAGAGGCCCCAAGTTCCGCTGATAAGAGCTTCGTTGACGTGACGAACCATGGCGTTCGTGGCGTTCTTCGTGAGGCTGCGCGACTTGATCAGGTCCGCGATCCACTTCCTGCGGACCGACTCGGCGGCGTCCCAGTCGATGTTCCCCGCCTTGACGGCAGCGAGGGAGGCGCTGGCGGCCTTCGCCTCAGCGGTCTTGGTGTCGCCGTTGCTCTCGGGCACCGTGTGCCCGTACAGCCCGGGGGCGGTGCAGTAGGGCTCGTACCGGTCGCTGTAGCGGTCGCCGAGCACCCACACCTGCCCCCTGCATTCGGCGTGCTCCTCAGCGCTGACGCCGCTCAGCCTGTGCTCTGGCATGGCTCGCTCGGACAGTTCCTCGGCGTCCCGGATCTTCTTCCCAGCCGCTTCCAGCTCCGCGCGGTGGGCTTCGGCCTTGGCCCGCTTCTCGCGCTTGGTCCGCTCCCGCGCAATGGCCCACTCAACGTCGTGCTCGCGCGCATAGTTGCCGGTGGCGGCCTTGGTGATCGCGTCGACCGCGTCGGGGTCGTCAGCGAACTCGGTGAGCGCGGCCAGGTGATCGAACGTCCACGTGTAGCTGCTCGCGGCGTTGACGGCGGCGCTCAACATCTCGTCGGACCTGACCTTGACGAGGGCTCGCACGTCCTTCTGTCGCACGCCTGCGGCCTTGGCGATGCGGCCGACCTGCGCGCCAGCCTCGGCGGCGCTGAACATGGCCTGGTTCATCTCCGCCGTCGTCAGGGGCTTGCGGTGCTGGGCGGTCGTCATCATGTCGAGGAACTGCCCGGCCGCGTCGCGGTCGTCGTCGTCCCACTCGTACGGCACGTGGGTGAGGCCCGCGTCATTCGACCCGTGGTAGCGGCGATTCCCGTCGTTGACCTGGATGACCCCACTGTCAAGCCGCTGGATCTTGACGGGGATGCGGCACCCCTCGGCGCGGAGGGATTCCACGAACTGCGCGTTGATGTCGAGTTCCTCGCGGGCGTTCTTGGGGTGCGGCGTGAGCGCCGTGAGCCGGATGACCGGGCGGGGCGTGAACGGGATGGCCTCCAGTCCAGCGGCGACGGCGGCGGCCAGCCGCTGGAACCCGTCGATGACCTGTGGCACGTCGCCGTTGGTGCGCACGACGTACAGCGGCTCCTGGACGCCGTTGGCCTGCACGTCGGCCAGCAGATCGGCCGGGGCCTCGGCGTCGCGGGCATTGCCGGGGTGCGCACAGAGTTCGGCGACGGTGATGGTCGGCCACGGGGCAGGGGCGGTCTGGACGCCGGCCTGGGTCTTGGTGGTCATCGGCTCTACTGCTTTCTGGTGAGAGGTTCCGCCGGGCCGGTCGGCCCGGCGGGGGTGTCGGTCGGGGGTGTTGCCCTCCCCCTTCCGACATCATTAATTAAACCATGTTCTGGAGAGTGGGGCAACCGGGGACGATGTGATCGGCGTCACTCCGATAGAGGGCTGCGGCGGAGCGGATCAGGGCGGCGGCCTCGGCGGTGGTCCGCCCGGGGGCGTCACTCCAGCACCACAGCAGGGTGCGGCGGTAGGCGTCTTCGGCAAGCCCGAGTTTCCGCCAGCGGACGGGCGGCACGGGGCCGCCGTGGGCTTGGTTGCTGAGCACCACCAGGGAGTCGAACAGGGCCCGGTGGAAGATGTCCCACACCTCCCCCCGCTCGGACCAGCGGGGCCGGGCGGCGCGCACGCCGCGCCCCCATGCGTGCAGCAGGTTGCACGGGGCGGTGCTACCCATCCGGCCGGGCTGCCAGAGGTGGTCACCCTGGTAGAGGCCGACGCGCTCGATATGGTCGGCGGCGGCGGTGAGGATGCGAGCGGGGGTCGCGCGGGACTTCCGGGGCATGACGTTCTCCTGGGGCCTTGGCAGTCAAGATGCCTTGCTCTCAATGGACTTGGCGGCGATGGCGCAGTCAGTGCAGTAGCAGGGAATCCGCCACTGGTGCCCGGCAGGGCTCGCGCTGGCGAAGGCGCGGGCGGCGGCTTCGCTGATCCGGCCGGTCCCGGGGACCTTCGGGGCGGCGGCATTCCATGCCTGGGGGACGCTGTAGACCTGGAAGTAGTGGCGGCCGCCTTGGTCGGTCTTGGCGAACCTGATCCAGTCCATGTACACGCGGGGCTCCTCGGGGCGCGCGGCGGTGGGGCTGGGGCGGCGGGCCGCCGCCCCAGCAGGGGTGTGCGAATCAGGCGACGAGCGATCCGGCGGACGCGGCTCCGATGCGGCGGGTTCCGCCGATGTCGGCGCGGTTGCCTGCGGCGACTCCGTCGCCGTACCCGGTGCCACTGAAATGGCTGGTCTGGCTCCGGACCTTGGGGTGGGCCTTCCGGTACGCGGCTCCGACCATTGCGTCACGGTCGGCCAGCACGAGTTCGCCGCTGCGGCCGGTGGCGGACGTCTCCCCGCTGGCTGCGGCTCGGGCGGCCTCCTCGATGGCCTCCAGCCGCTCGGAGACGCGCACGATGAATCCGAGTTGCCAGGAGTTGCGCCACGCCTTTGCGCTGCGCACCCCGTACGGCACGGCCTGCCGGTTGAGGCCGTTGAGCATCTGGAGCAGGAGCGAGGTGTACAGGATCTCCGCGCGCTGGACATCGGACTCGTAGCCAACCACATGGACGCGGCGACCGCCGGTCGCGGCGGGGCCCATGTGGATGGCCTTGCAGCCGACAGCCTCTGCAATGCGGTAGATGAGGCGGACGCGGGACATCGACCAGGGGTTGGGGAGGTCGAAGTTCTTGTCCGTGATCCCGTCCCGCGACGGCTGTCCGTCGCTCAGGAGCGCGTGGTCGACGCCGTACTTCGCCATCATCTGCATCGCCCGCGTGCGGGCAAGCTCCGCCTCGGCCTCGGGCGTCGACGGGTTCTCCGCCTTGGCCAGCAGCGCCTGAATGGTCGCCAGCTTGGGGTTCACGCCTGCCTGGGGGGTGGTCACAGCTCATCTCCTGGTGAGAGTGGGTGTCGGGGGCCGATCGGTCCCCGGTGGCCGGCTGGGG
>NZ_BAAALF010000294.1:0-6794 GCF_039528135.1 Kitasatospora nipponensis
CCCGGTCGGATCCCGGCGGCCGTCACCCAGTGCACCGTCTCGGTCGGCACGCCGAAGGCGAACCGGGCCGGGTGCGCCCGCCCCCGGGCGTCCACCAGCCGGTAGGGCCGCGGGGTGACCGCCAGGCCACCGCTGAGGAAGTCCCCGTCCGTGTCGCCCGGCAGCCGGTAGCTCGCGCACTGACCGGTCGCCAGCAGGTGGCGCAGCAGCGGGTCCACGGTGCGGCGCAGGTCGCTCTCCGGCAGTCTGGCCTCGATCAGCGTGGTCACCTCGACGCCGCCGTCCGGGATGCTCGCCGCCACCGCCCGGAACACCTTGCCCGACGCGTCCGGCACCACGGACAGGCCCGGCCCGAGCAGCTGCAGCGTGCCGGCCTCGGCCAGCGCGATCAGCTGCTCGATCCGGGCGGCCGGCGGCCCGATCGACAGGAAGGCGTTGAGCGGGGTGTACCACCCCTGGAGGTCCTCGCGGTAGGACCGGCCGGTCAGGCCGCCGTGGTCCACCACCAGGCGGATCTCGTTGCGCAGGTCGCGCAGCACGTCCAGGGCGGCCTTCAGCGGCCCGTCGACGTTGCCGAGCGCGGCCTCGGCCAGGTCGCGGCGCAGGTGTGCCAGCAGCCACTGCCGGTACTCCTCGTGGTCGGCGAACTCCCGTTCGCCGTAGGGCCGGATGATCCGGTCCCAGTCCCAGCGCAGGTCGCCCGCCACCCGGTGGCGGTCCAGCAGCTGCGCCTCGGCCGACTCGTCGGCGGTGGCGCCCAGCGCCACGAACTCGGCCTCGAAGGCCGCCGCGGCCCGCCGGCCGGCGCTCTCCACCAGCAGCGTGCGGTAGTAGACCAGCCGGACCTCGCGGGAGATCAACGGCCAGATCTGCTCGCGGAAGTCCAGCGGCCGCCCCTGGTCGACCGCCGCGCGCAGCGTGCGGATCGTCTCGGGTCCCAGGAACACCGGTTCGTGCCGCCCGGAGGCGCCCTTCTGGTTCTCGCCGCGGGCGTGGTGCGGGATCCCGCGGCGCGAGCCCGCGTACATCTGCGGCTCGCGCCCCGAGGGCTGGTAGACCAGCCGGCCGCCGACCCGCTCGAAGCGGCCGCCGCGGCCGATGGTCAACGCGGCCATGCAGTCGAAGAAGTTGAGGCCCAGGCCCCGCAGCAGCACCGCCTCGCCGGGGCGCACCGTCTCGAAGCCCAGGTCGGCGGGGTTGCCGGGCGGGAAGTAGCCCAGCTGGTGGCCCTCGGCGAAGCGCTGCAGCTCCAGCTCGGCCCCGGTCGGCTCGCTGTCCACGTGGCCCTGCGCCAGTACCACCGCGTGCAGGCCGCTCAGTTGCTCGCCGGAGTCGAGGGTGAGCGTCTGGGTGCCGTCGGCGTCGTCGTCCAGCGCGGTCGCCCGCGCCCGGTGGATGCGCACCGTGGTGCCCGGCGGCGCGGTGCGCACCAGCCGGCGCAGCACCCAGTCCAGGTAGCGCCCGTAGAACGCCCGGCTGGGGTAGCTGTCGGGTCCCAGCGCGCGGGCCTCGGCCAGCACGGGCTCGGGGTACTCCTCCTCACGGTCCATCAGGACCATGAACCGGGCCCACTCGTGGAGGTTCGGGCCGGGCCGTACCGGACCGGCGCACTCCACGCTCTCGTCGGTGAACATCGAGACCTGGCAGGCCACGGTGTTCATCAGCAGCTCGGTGGGCTGGTCGGTGCGCCACACCCGGGCGCCGCCGTCACGTACCGCCTCCACCAGGTGCACCGTGAGCGGACGGACCGTACGTCCGGGCACCGCCCGGTTCGCGCAGATCCGCTCCAGCACGGACAGGCCCCGGGGACCGGCACCCACCACGCAGAGACTGGCCTCGTCGGACAACTTCCAACCCCCTCTTGGGCGGGAGGCGCGAGGAATGCCGAATCCGTCGCGTCAGTGGGCTCATTGTGGCCAAGAACGATCACCACAACAAGGGCGAGTTGCACCCCTGCCGTGGTCGGCCGGTGGTGGTTCCCCACCTGGGCGAGCAGCCCGGCGGCCGCCAACCGTACGATCATTGAGCCCTTCGTGTCCGGCCCACCGGAAAGCGGCTTGACGTTCCGTCAGTCGAATTCCGACGTCGGCGGTCATCCGCGATCGCCGACCGGCCGGCCCGGGACACGCCGAGGCCCGCGCCCGTCACCCCCGGCGCCCGCCCGCCGACGTAGGGTGCGGGGGTGTCCGCAGCGAACCAGGCCCGCCGAGCGGCCCGCGCCGCCTGGCGCTACGTCAGGCGGGCGCCGGGGACGTTCATCTGGCTGGCGATCCTCTTCGTCACCACCCTGATCCTCCGGCACGTCTCGCCCGGCTTCGCCGACGGGATCCTGGAGAAGCGCTCGACCAACATCCACTACCTGAGCCAGTCGCCCGTCCGGGTGCTGATCAGCAGCGCGCTGTGGATCGCCGGCGGCGGCTGGTTCTTCTACTTCGTCCTCTACAACGTCTTCCACGTGCCCACCGAGCGCTGGCTGGGGACCCTGCGCTGGCTCGGCGTGGTGCTGGTCGCGCACGTGGGCGCGACCTACCTGAGCGAGGGCGTGCTGCTCTGGGCGATCAACCACGGCCACGCGCCGGAGTCCGCCCGCTACACCCTCGACTACGGCGTCAGCTACGCGCTCGCCGGGGTGGAGGCGGTGGTCTGCTACCTGATCGTCAGCCCCTGGCGCTACGTCTACCTGGCCGGCCTGCTCTTCTTCTACGGCTCCGCGCTGTGGAGCGGACGGACCTTCACCGACGTCGGCCACTTCACCGCCGTCCTGCTGGGCCTGGCCTGCTACCCCCTCACCCGCGGCCGCTCCACCGCCGGCGTCGGCGGCCCCTTCGACCCGGTGGCCACCGTCCGCCGCCTCTGGCGCCGGCTCCGCACCTGAAGGGCCGGGCCCGAGTCCCCGGGTACAGATATCACCAAGAGATACCCATGGGTCCCACAAGCTGATGGCGGGTCAGGGTGGACAGGGGTTCGATGGCCCCAGCCGTCGTCGACGGGACCTACCACCCTCCAGGGACACCCATGCGACGTACCACCCGAAGCCGTGCCACCGCATCGGCTCTCGGCACCGCCGCCCTGCTCGCCGCCACCGCCCTGACCGGCAGCGCGGGCACGGCCGGCAGCGCACTCGCGCTGGGCCAGACCGCCTCCACCGCCCATCTGCCCCACCCGGTGCCGGCTGCGGTCGGCCACCGCCTGCTGCCGGGCGCACTGCCCGGCGCCCTGACCACCAGCCAGTGCCAGGCGCAGCTGCAGCGCTCCTGCTACGGCGCCACCCAGTTGGAGCGCGCCTACGACGAGGGTCCGCTCTTCGCCAAGGGGATCAACGGCGCGGGCCGCACCATCGTCATCGTCGACTCCTTCGGCTCACCGACGATCCAGCACGACCTGGACGTCTACAGCGCCCAGTACGGCATCCCCAGCACCAACGTGCAGGTGGTGAAGTGGGGCACCGTCCCGCCGTTCGACCCGAGCAACGACGACATGACGGGCTGGGCGGAGGAGACCACGATCGACGTGGACACCGCCCACGCGATGGCGCCCGGCGCGAAGATCGTGCTGGTCGAGACCGGCGTCTCGGAGACCGAGGGCACCACCGGCTTCCCGGAGATGATGGCCGCCGAGGACTCACTGATCAAGCAGGGCGTGGGCGACGTCATCTCGCAGAGCTTCGGGGCGACCGAGAACACCTTCCCCGGCTTCGACCAGGGCGACCACAGCAGCCTGCTGAACCTGCGGTTCGCCTTCAAGGACGCGGCCGCGCACGGCGTGACCGTGCTGGCCGCCTCGGGCGACAGCGGCTCCACCGACGCCGAGGCGGACGGCAGCACCCTCTACCCCTACCAGGTCTCCTCCTGGCCGCCCTCGGACCCGCTGGTCACCGCCGTCGGCGGCACCTCGGTCCAGCTGGACGACCAGGGCAACCGGCTGAGCCCCGACACCGTCTGGGACGGCCACGGCGCCACCGGCGGGGGCAAGTCCGCGGTCTTCAACCGTCCGCTCTACCAGCTCGGCGTGCAGTCCACCACGGGCAACGCCCGCGGCATACCGGACGTCTCCATGCTCGCCGACCCGCTCACCGGCGTCTGGACCTACAACAGCTTCGGCCCCGACGACAACGGCTGGGAGCTGTGGGGCGGCACCAGCGTGGCCACCCCGATCTTCTCCGGCGTGGTGGCGCTCGCGGACCAGGCCGCCGGCCACCGGATCGGCCAGCTGAACTACCCGCTGTACGCGCTCGGCGCACTCCAGCAGGCCGGTGACACCCGCACCGGCCTGACCGACG
Source organism: Kitasatospora nipponensis (assembly GCF_039528135.1). Lineage (NCBI taxonomy): Bacteria > Bacillati > Actinomycetota > Actinomycetes > Kitasatosporales > Streptomycetaceae > Kitasatospora > Kitasatospora nipponensis. The sequence goes on from NZ_BAAALF010000294.1 coordinate 4,280, forward strand.
TGGTCGGCGGCTCGAACACCTACAACGGGGTCCCCGGCTGGCCGGCCGTCAAGGGCTACGACCTGTCCACCGGCTGGGGCACGGTGGACGCGGCCAAGTTCGTCCCGGCGCTGGCCATGCTCGGCTGACCGCCCACCACCGCACCTGACAGCGCGAGCCGCCCGGCAGGTCCCGGGCGGCTCGCCGCGTGCTGGGGGGATGGACGGCCGTCAGGCGCGACCCGCGGCCTTCTGGGTCCGCCGGGCCAGCGAGTCGATCACGACGGCGGCCAGCAGGACCAGACCGGTGATCATGAACTGGATGGCGTTGCTCAGACCCTCGATGTTCATGCCGGACTGGATGGAGCCGATCACCAGCGCACCGAGCAGCGCCGACCAGGTCGAACCGCGCCCGCCGAAGAGGCTGGTACCGCCGATGACCGCGGCGGCGATCGAGTTCATCAGCAGGTTGCCGCCGCCGGAGGTCTGGCTGGCGGACTGGATCTGCGCGGCCAGGAAGAGGCCGCCGACCGCCGCCATGGTCGAGCAGATCATGAAGACCGAGATCCGGATCCTGGGCACGTTGATGCCGGCCCGGCGGGCGCCCTCGATGTTGCCGCCGAGCGCGAAGACCTGACGGCCGTAACTGGTGCGGCGCAGCAGGAAGTCCAGCACCACGATGAAGATCAGGAAGATCAGCAGGGCCAGCGGCAGCCCCTTGTACTGGTTGAGCGTGTAGGCCGCCAGGAAGGCGATCACCGCCAGCGCCCCCGTGCGCAGCGCGATGTCGCCCGGCGCGCGGGAGGGGATGCCGGCCGCGCGCCGGCGCCGGGAGTCGAGCAGTTGGGAGCCCAGGAAGAGCGCCACCCCGGCCACCGCCACCCCGTAGGCCGCGGCCTGCTGACCGTAGATGGTGGTGTAGAGCTTGGAGACGTTGTCCTTGCCGGAGAGGTTCACCGTGCCGCTGGAGCCCAGGATCTGCAGCATCAGGCCGTTCCAGCCCAGGTTACCGGCGAGGGTGACCACGAAGGCCGGTACGCCGACCTTGGCGAAGAAGAAGCCCTGGATGAGGCCGACCGCGGCGCCGCCGGCCAGCGCGCAGAGCATCGCGACCCACTGGTTGACGCCGTGCGTCACGTCCAGCACCGCGAAGATCGCCGCGCAGAGACCGCTGACCGAGCCGACCGACAGGTCGATCTCGCCGAGCAGCAGCACGAAGACCACGCCGATCGCGATCATCCCGGTGCCGACGATCTGCTGCGAGAGGTTGGAGAGGTTCTGCGCGGACAGGAAGCTGCTGTTCAGGCTGCCGAAGACGGCCCAGATCACGATCAGCGCCAGGATGACCGGCAGCGAGCCGAGTTCACCGCTGGTGATGCGGCGCTTGAACTCGCCGATGTAGCCCTTGACGCCCTCCTGGCGGACGATCAGGCGCGGGTCGACCGCGGGGGTCGCCTCGGCGGCCACCGGCACCGGCGCGTTCACGCCGCCGGTGGGCATGGTGTCCTCGGGCAGCGGGTGGTGCTTCGGGCCGTCCTCGTAACGGCCCTCCCGGCGCGGGGTGTTGCCGTCCTCGCTCACTGCTCGCCCTCCGAACCGCGGGCCTGGCGGCGGGTCACGGCGTTGTCCGTGGCGCCGGTGATGGCCGAGATGATCTGTTCCTGGTTGGTGGCGCGCCGGTCGAAGACGCCGTTGTTGCGCCCCAGCCGCAGCACCGCGATCCGGTCCGCCACGGCCATCACGTCCGCCATGTTGTGGCTGATCAGGATCACTCCCAGGCCCTGGTCGCGCAGCCGCTCGACCAGGTCCAGCACCTGGGCGGTCTGCTCGACGCCGAGCGCCGCGGTGGGCTCGTCGAGGATGACCACCTTCGGCGAGCCGATCAGCGAGCGGGCGATCGCGACCACCTGGCGCTGCCCGCCGGAGAGCGAGGCGATCGGGATCCGCACGCTGGGGATCCGGATCGAGAGGGTGTCCAGGAGGGTGCGCGAGCGCTTCTCCATCTCCACCTCGTCCAGCACCCCGAACCGCTTGATCTCGCGGCCCAGGAAGAGGTTGCCGACCACGTCGAGGTTGTCGCAGAGCGCGAGGTCCTGGTAGACCGTCGCGACGCCCAGGTGCTGCGCGTCCTGCGGGCGGTGGACCGCCACCGGGCGGCCCTGCCACTCGATCGTGCCGTCGTCCGGCTGGTGCACCCCGGCGATCGCCTTCACCAGCGTCGACTTGCCGGCGCCGTTGTCGCCCACCAGGGCCAGCACCTCGCCGGCATGGACCTCCAACTCGATGTCGGTCAGCGCCTGCACCGCGCCGAACCGCTTGGAGACCCCGCGCAGGGCCAGCACGGGTTCAGCAGCCATCGTGATCAACTCCCTTCGCCACCGGACCGGTTGCCGAGCTCCGCGGGGTGCGCAGCACGGGTTCAGCAGCCATCGTGATCAACTCCCTTCGCCACCGGACCGGTTGCCGAGCTCCGCGGGGTGCGCAGCACGGGTTCAGCAGCCATCGTGATCAACTCCCTTCGCCACCGGACCGGTTGC
>NZ_BAAALF010000295.1:0-6759 GCF_039528135.1 Kitasatospora nipponensis
GCGCCCCGCCGCCGCCGGGCCCGACTCGCTGGCCCAGTTCGCCGACCCGTGGTGCGCGGCCGGCTCCACCGCCGCGCTGAGCCGGCGCCTGATCGGGCGCACCCTGGCCCTGGGCGTCGGCGCGACCCGGCGCCACCCGGTGGGCGACCTGGTGGCCCGGCTCGCCAGCAGCGCGCCCGAGGCGGCACTGGCCCCCTCCGCCGTCGTCCACGCCTGCGCCGACCTGCTCTGCTCGGGCGGCGCGCTGGTCGCGCTCGCCCTGATCGACCCGCGACTGGCCGCCCTGCTGCTGCTCGGCGCACCGCTGGGCCTGCTCGCCGTGCGACTCTTCGTACGGCGGGTCGCCGCCGGCGCCGCGGCCTACCAGCGGGCCCAGGCCGCGCTGGCCGGGCGCCTGTTGGACGCGCTCGGCGGGCTGCGGACCATCCGGGCCGGCCAGACCCGGTCGGCCGAGGTCGCCCGGGTACTCGGTCCACTGCCCGAACTGCACCGGGCTGGGCGCGAGTTGTGGCAGAGCCAGCGCCAGGTGCAGTGGCACACCGCACTGTTGGCGCCGCTGTTGCAGATCACCGTGCTCACGGTGGCCGGCTTCGGCGTCGCGGCCGGCCGCACCACCCCCGGTGACCTGCTCGCCACGCTCTCCTACAGCACCCTCGCCCTGGGCCTGCTCGGCAGCGCCCAGAGCCTGCTGGCGGTGGCCCGGGCCAGGGTCGGGGCCGGGCGGATCGCCGAGGTGCTGGAGCTGCCCGCGCCGCGCCCGGGCCAGCGCCCGCTGCCGCCCGGTCCCGGCGAGCTGCGGCTGGAGGAGGTGACCGTCCGGCGCGGCGGGGTGGTGGTGCTCGACCGGCTCAGCCTGCGGGTCCCCGCCGGCAGCACGCTCGCGCTGGTCGGCCGCTCCGGCTGCGGGAAGTCCACCCTGGCCGCACTGGCCGGCCGGCTGGAGGACCCGGACGAGGGCCGGATCCTGCTCGACGGCGTCCCCCTCACCGAGCTGCGGCCCACCGACCTGCGGCATGCGGTCGCCTTCGCCTTCGCCCGCCCGGCGCTGCTGGGCGAGACCGTCGAGGACGCGCTCGGCTACCGCGACCCACCGGCCGCCGCGCCGGGCCTGCTGCGGGCGGCGGCCCGGGCCGCTGAGGCGGACGGCTTCGTCCGGCTGCTGCCCGAGGGCTACCGCACCCGCCTCGCGGACGCGCCGATGTCCGGCGGGGAGGCGCAGCGGCTGGGCATCGCCCGGGCGCTGGCGCACGGCGGGCGGCTGCTCGTCCTCGACGACGCCACCTCCAGCCTGGACACCGCCACCGAGGCCCGGGTGGCCACCGCGCTGACCCGCGCCGCGGCGGGCCGCACCCGGCTGCTGGTCGCCCACCGGCCGGCCACCGCGGCCGCCGCCGACCTGGTCGCCTGGTTGGAGCACGGCACCCTGCGCGCCCTGGCGCCGCACCGCGAGCTGTGGCGGCAGAGCGACTACCGCGCGCTCTTCCGCGCCCGGCCGGCAGCGGACCCACCCCCGCCGCCGGCCCACCCCTCGCCGATCCTCCCGGCCGCCGTCCCGCCGGACACCCCGGCCGCCGTCCCGCCGGGCACCCCGACCGCCGTCACCGGGAGCGCGACGTGACGCCCGCCGGCCGGCGGCTGCTGGTCGGCGAGCTGCGCGGCCGGCGCCGACCGCTGGCCGTGATGGCCGCCTGGACGCTGGCCGAGGCGCTGCAGGCCGCGCTCTCGGTCCGGCTGATCGCCGGCGCGCTGGACGGCGGCTTCCTGGTGCACCGACCGCTGACCGGACTCGGCTGGCTGCTCGCCTTCGGGCTGGTCACGGTGGTCGGCGCGTTCGGCGCCCGGCAGGTGTACCCGCCGCTGGCCGACATCGTGGAACCGCTGCGCGACAGCCTCACCCATCGGGTGGTCGACGCGGCGCTGCGCCGGCCCGCCGGTCGCGCCGCGCGCCCCGACACCGCGGCCGTCGCCCGCCTCGCCCGGCAGATCGAGACGGTCCGCGAGTGCCTGGCCGGACAGTTGCTGATCATCCGGCACTTCGCGGTCACCCTGGTCTTCGTGCTGATCGGCACCGCCTCGCTCAGCCCCGCCCTGCTGCCGCTGGTGGCCGGACCGCCGGTCCTGGCGCTCACCGCGTTCGTGCTGCTGCTGCCCCGGCTGGCGGCACGGCAGCACGAGCTGCTGCACGCGGAGGAGGAGCTCGCCGCCCGCGCCGCCGACACCTTCGGCGCGCTGCGCGACGTGGTGGCCTGCGGGGCGGTCGGCCGGGCCGGCACCGACCTGGACGCCACCGTCACCCGCCAGCTCCGGGCCCGCCACCGGATCGCCGCGCTGGCCGCCGGGCGCCGCCTGACCGTCGCGGTCGGCGCCCACCTGCCGGCCGCACTCGTCCTGCTCGCCGCGCCGAGCCTGCTGCGCGACCACCGGCTGACGGCCGGACAGGTGGTGGGCGCGCTCGGGTACCTGACGGTGAGCCTGGAGCCGGCGCTGCGCACCCTGGTGCAGGGGCTCAGCGCCTCCGGCCTGCGGCTGAGCGTGGCCGCCGGGCCGCCGACGCGGGCCGGGGGGCAGGCGGGGGGGCCGGGCCGGGTGGGGGTGGGGGTGCGCACCCTGGTGCAGGGGCTCGGCCCCCCCGGCCTGCGGCTGAGCGTGGCCGCCGAACGGCTGGCGGCCGCCACCGCCCACCAGCCCGGACCGCCACCCGCACCCGGCCCGGGCACCCCGCCTGCGCCCCGGCCCGCGTCGGCGGCCCGGCGGCCGCGGCCGCCCGCCCTGGAGCTGACCGACCTCGCGTTCGCCCACCAGGCCCGCGCCGAGCCGGTCCTCGGCGGCCTCACCCTCACCCTGGCGGAGGGCGAGCACCTGGCCGTGGTGGGTCCCAGCGGCATCGGCAAGTCCACCCTGGCCGACCTGCTGGCCGGCCTCGCCGAGCCCACCCGCGGCACGGTCCGGCTGCGCGGCAGACCGCTGGCGAGGATCGCGCCGGGCGAACTGCCCTCCCTGCGCGTGTTGATCCCCCAGGAGGCGTACGTCTTCACCGGCACCCTGCGCGAGAACCTCACCCAGCTGCGCCCCGCCGCCCGTACGGCGCAGCTGGAGAGCGCCGCCGAGCAGCTCGGGCTGACGGAGCTGCTGCGCCGCACCGGCGGCCTCGACGCCCCGCTCGACCCGCACCTGCTCTCCGCCGGTGAGCGCCAACTCGTGGCCGCCACCAGGGCCTTCCTCTCCCCGGCCGCACTCGCCCTGCTGGACGAGGCGACCAGCCACCTCGACCCGGCCGCGGAGGCGGTGGTCGAGGAGGCCTTCCGCGCCCGGCCCGGCACCCTGCTGGTCATCGCCCACCGGATCAGCTCGGCCGAACGCGCCGATCGCGTCCTGCTGCTGGACACCGGCGGCCCGGTCATCGGCACCCCCCGCGAGCTGGCCGCCCACTCCAGCGGCTACCGCGACCTGCTCGGCCACTGGACCGCCGGCCTGGCCGCCGGCGAGCGCTGAGCGCGCCGGGCGGCAGGGCCTGTTCACTAGGCTCACCCCATGGCCACGTCCCCCTCGCACCACCTCACCCTCGACGCCGCGCGCGAGCTGCAGAGCCTGCTCTCCTACCAGGTCACCCCGGGCCTGAGCGAGCAGGAGCTCGACCGGGCCGAGCAGCGCTACGGCTTCCGCTTCGCCGCCGACCACCGCACCTTCCTGCGGGCCGGGCTGCCGCTCGGCGGCCGGTTCCCCGACTGGCGCGACGGCGAACCCGAGGTGCTGCGCGACATGTTGGGGTGGCCGGTGGAGGGCGTGCTCTTCGACGTCGAGCACAACACCTTCTGGTACCCGCAGTGGGGTGAGCGCCCCGAGGCCGTCCCGGACGCGCTGGCCGCCGCGCGCGCCCACCTCGCCCTGGTCCCGCAGCTCGTGCCGGTCTACGGCCACCGCTACCTGCCCGGCATCCCCGGCCAGAGCGGCCACCCGGTGCTGTCGGTGTACCAGACCGACATCATCAGCTACGGCGCCGACCTGACCGACTACATCCACCACGAGTTCACCGGCCGCCAGGGCGACCTGAACCCGACCCACTCCACCGTCGCCTTCTGGTCCGACCTGGTGGAGTAGGGGACACGGAGAAGGGCGCCACCGGGATCATCGCTGATCCCGGTGGCGCCCTCGTGGGCGGTGGTCAGTCCACCAGGTGGTCGTAGCCCTCGACCAGGAGTTCCCCGTACTCGAACTGCGCACCGAGCGCCACGTACCGCTCGTACTGACCCCGCGTGATCTGCGGCCCGAACAGCGTGAGCGCGCGCAGCAGGAAGCGGAAGGCCAGGTCGGGACAGGCGTGGCCGGCGACGTGGCTGAGCGCGGGCACGACACCGGGGACGTAGGTCCACTTGTCACGCAGCGCCGATTCCAGCAGTGCGGCAGAGACCACCGTGATCTCGTCCAGCACCGACCCGGTCAAGCGGCCGTAGGGGCTGGGCAGAGCACTCCGCGGAGAGCTCCACCCCTCCTTCTCCAGCCTGCCCCGGCACAGCCCGATGATCTGCTGGAGCCACGCGGCCGGTTCCCGCCCGTGGGCCCGCAGGTCGTGGCTGCGCTCGGTGCCGACCAGCCAGAGCGTCTCGAACACCCAGGCCGGAACGGCGGGATCCGCCACCCGGAGCGCGTCTACCAGCGCCGCCTCGACGAGGTCCGTCGGCATCCGGTCGACGTACGACGTCAGCACCTCGATGTCGCTGCCCTCGTAGCGCCAGTTCAGGTGGAAGGCCCGGACCAGATGCGTCAGACCGAATTCCAGTCCGCCGTGGCGTTCACTCATGCACCGCTCCTGGCCAGCGGGAAGATGGAGGCCACCACCCACTTCTTCTTGTTGTGCAGGTCGGCCTTCAGCAGGCGGATCCTGACCTTGGTGCCGGCGTCCGACACCGCGACGTTGGCGACGTTCGGCCCGTTCGCCTTGTAGACCTTACCCAACGAGGTGATCGCCTGGCCGTTCTCGTCGACGATGTTGACGTCGATGTCGAACTCGAGGAAGTCACCACCGGCCCCGCCCAGCCACCGGGCGATCCGCCGCTCGATGCCCTTGTCACTGATGGCCGCCTTCAGCGCGTCCTGGGCGACGGAGAGCTTGGAGAACACGCCGTTGATGCCCTTGTCCGCGGCCATCGCCCGCGCTTCGGCATCGGTAGCCCCCACCGTGGCGCCGCCCGCACCCCACGGGCCCTGGGCGACGTGGTCCGAGATCGTGTGCGCGCGGGGGTCGTTGGCCTCGTCCCACACCAGGCTCAGGCAGTTGTGGACCAGCAGGTCCGCACCGGAGACCTGCTGCCCCTGCACGTAGAACGTGTGCGGGCCGTCGACCGTCAGGTCGTAGACCTTCTGGGGGGCCGCACCGGCGCGGTCCTGCAGGGCGTGCACCTGGTGTCCGGTGCCGTCCTGGCCGAGCAGCACGTCACCGACGTGCAGCGCGGACACCTCGCGCCAACCGGTTCCCGCGACGTACACGCGGTGTCCGGCGGTACTGGTGACCCGGCCGACCTGGTCGATGTCGAGGTCGACCAGGCGGGTGGTGTCGTGCTCGTAGGTGCTGACCACGCTCTGGGCGCTGGTGGCACCGGTGGCGGGATCCGTGGCCTGCACCCGGTCTCCGATCCGCACGTTCTGGATCGGCCGCAGGGTGCCGTCAGCCATCCGGACGGTGGTACCGGCCGGGAAGCTGTTGTCCTCACAGGTCGTCCGGACGTCCGTGGCGACCTCGGCCTCGTTCTGCAGCTCCTGGTACAGCGTCCGGTCGACCGTGCCGTCCCGGGCCAGGTCCGCCAGCGCCGCATCCGTGCCGACGCCGTCCGTCAGGGTGGCCCGGAACCGGGCGACGGAGTCGACCAGGCCCTGCACCCGAGCGGCCGTCGCCGCGCTGATGACGTCGCTGGTGGTCCGCACCAGCGTCATGGCGTCGTCGATGGCGACGCCGGTCTCGATCGCGATCTTGGCCGCGACGATGACCTTGGCGCCCTTGAGCAGGGTGCCGGCGGGCAGTACCGTCGCCGCCGCCCAGGCGCAGGAGGCGTTCAGGCCCGGGTGGTTCCAGCACTTGACGATGTCGCCGGTGAGCATCTGCCACAGGATCTTGCCGCTGTCGCCCGTGGAGCAGCCGCCGTCCGGGGTGCAGTAGACCTTGTAGTGCGCGGCGTAGTCGTCGTAGGTCAGCTCGATGGTGTCGTCGAACGGCTTGATGGCGTCGAGCTTGACGGACGTCAGCGGCGTCACGTCCGCGTTGGTGTACTGGCCCTGGCAGTCGGCGATGCTGACGTTCGCCGTCGGGCAGGTCTTGAGCTCGTAGTCCATGGTGCCGTGCGGCTGGACCTTGACCGGCACGTCGCAGACCTCGACCCCGGCAGCGTTCTTGTGCCAGGTCTTGGCGTCGCTGAACAGCCAGTTGGCCAGGGTGCCGGGGTCGTCGGCGACGCACTTGGACATGTCCTCGCTGACCACCTCCTGCTTGACGTCGCCCTCCGGGCGGCTGAAGACCGCCGAGACCCGGCCGTCGTCGTCGACCACGACGGTGTCGGCCAGGTAGGTGGACTCCAGTGCGGTGGCCTGACGCTGCTTCCAGATCTCGCCCTGGGCGGACGTGGCCGCCGCCTGCGCCTCCGCCGCGCTCTTGCCGGCGGCGAGGGCCGAGGCCTTCACCAGGTCGGCCGCCGCCTGCGCGTCGGCCGCGTACTGGGCGGCCTGCGCCGCCGAGGCGGTGGCCGCGGTCGCCGAGGCCGACGCGCTGCG
>NZ_BAAALF010000296.1:0-6670 GCF_039528135.1 Kitasatospora nipponensis
ATCGTGCGCGGCTGACCCACCGCACGATCCACCGCACGACCCGCCTCCGGAGCCCTGGTGGGGGCCCCCCCCCAGCGGCCCGCCCCCCCCGCCCGACTGCGTGACCGCCCGACTGCGTGACCGCCAGGCCGCGTGACCGACAGGCCGACCCGACCAAGACCCACAGCGATGAGAGAAGGCGACCGCATGGCCCGCAAGACCAGGACCGCCGGCCCCGCGCTGCGCCAGGACGGCTCAGGGGTGGGCAGGACCCGCTGGTTCCGGGCCCTGATCGCGCTCGCCGTGTGCGGCGCCGCGGTGGGCGGCGTGGCCGCCTACCGGGGCCTGTCGGTCGGCAGCGGCGAGCGGCCGGTGACGATGGACGAGGCATCCCGGTTGGCACTGACCCGGCTGAACCTGTACCAGGCCGACCCCGTGGCGGTAACCCTGACCGCCGCCGAGGGTGGCGGCGTGGTGCTGCGGGTCAGCGGAGTGGTGGACTACCGGACGCACCACGGCGTCGGGACCTACCGGACCACCGGGACCGGGCCCACCGGTTCGTCCGGCACGGCGGGCTCCAGCGCCGCCCCGCAGCTCGACCACGGTCTGATCGTCTGGGACAGCGACGGCCTGGGCCTGGCCCCCGCGCTGGACGGCACCCCACCCTGGCAGCAGGCCGAGCACATCCCCCGCTCGGGCTGGTCGCCGCGCTCCTACACCGCCGATCCGCTGGACGCCGGGCTCCGGCTGCTGATCGGGCTCGGCGCGGACCGGCCCGACAACCCGCTGCTGCTCGCCCAGTCCGGCGCCCGCTGGCTGGGCCGCGACCGGATCGACGGCCGCGACTACGACGAGTTCTCCGGCCCGCGGGCCACTGGCACCACCCCGGGCACCGGCCCCGACGGCGGGAAGTCGCCGCTGACCTACTGGGTGGACGGCGACGGCGGCCTGCGCAGGGTCTCGATGCGGATGCCGGGCCTGGGCACCCCGACCACCCTGGAGATCGCCGGGCACGACGCCGACGCCAAGCTTCCGGAGGCGCCGTGGGACACGGGCACGAGCTGAAACCCGACTCCGCGCCGCCACCCCTGGTCTGATGGCGCGTCAGTGCCGCACCGGCACCGCGCCGGCTTCCGTGGGCAGCGGGTACGCGTTCGGATCGACGGTCCCCGGCAGCCTCGTCGCCGGGCCGGCCGCGGCCGTCGTGTCGGACATCGAGGGCTGCGCGGGCGGCGCCGGCACCTGGCTGAACGGAACTCCGGGCGGCGCCTGCACCGAGGCCGCCCGACCGCTCGGCAGGCTGCCCCGCCCGTTCGCCCCGCAGCCCGCCAGGTCCTCCAGTCCGGCCGGGCTCTGGGTGGTCGGCTGGTTGCCGCTGAAGCAGTTATCGGGGTCGGCGGCGGCCAGCACCAGGTCCTCGCCATTGCCGGTGACCCGGTTGCCGGTGACCTGGTCGCCGCTCGCCGGGTGCCCCGGCGGGTCGGTGATGATCACCCCGACCGCCGTGTTGCCCTGGACCAGGTTGCGCTGCACGAGGTCCCCCGTGCCGCCGCCGATGCCGATCCCGATCCCGAAGCCGCCGTCCGCCTGCTCGGGAGTGTCGGCGGCGTTGTTGTCGGTGATCACGTTGCCCACGAGCACCGCGCCGTGCTGCGGGGCGAGCGCCTCCTGGTCGTTGGAGTTGATGGTGACCCCGACCCGGTTGCCGGTGACCAGGTTGCCCAGCACCGAGACGCCCTCGGAGGCGTTGGTGATCTCGATGCCGACCGCGTTGCGCGTCATCGTGTTGCCGCGGACCAGGGTGTCACAGGGCCGGCACTGACCGACGTAGATGCCCGAGTCGGCCTGCCCGGAGGTATAGGAGTCCTCGATCAGGCCGCCGTGCGCGTCGAACGCGTAGATGCCGTACAGACCGTTGTCGTACGACGTCACCCGGGTCGCCCGGAAGCCCTGGACCGCCGGGAAGCGGGTGGTGTCCAGCGGGTTGTACGCCGAGCCGCCGGCCCCGTGCTGCTGCAGCTTCTGGTCGGTGACGCCGGTGAACAGCACGCCGTTGGCAAGGTAGTCGCGCACGGTGAGGTTCTCCACCACCGAGCCCGCGCCGGTCACGGTGATGCCGTTGGCCAGTCGCACCCCGCCGTCGAAGACCACCGCATTGCGGTCCGTGCCGCGCAGCACCACGTCGGGCGTGGTGACCTGCACGCTCTCCCGGTACACACCCGGACCGATCAGCACCGTGTCCCCCGAACGGGCCACGCCCACCGCCTGCTGCACGGTGTGGAAGTCCTGCGGCACCCGAAGCACCGTCCCAGCCGGGTGCTTCGCGTCGGCGGACGCCGAACCCGAGGTGGAGCACCCGGTGGCCCCGAGCGCCACCGCCGCGACCAGCACCGACAGGCGCACCACCAGCGCCCGTAACCCCGCCGACCGACTCTGACGGATACTCAACGCGGATGGAGCGGGTGCCATTTGCATGACAGGTGTTCTATCGCCTCCAATAGCGGCATGGCCACCGAACCGGAAAACGCGCAGGATCCCACCCGCCCGGTCAGCGCCGGATTCGGGCGGCGGAGAGTCCTGCTCGCCGCCGGTGCGGTGCTGGCCGCCGGCATCGGCGCGACGGCCGACGACCTGGCCGGGAGGGACCTGACGGCCGGTCACGAGCGTGCCGCGGACGCCCCGCCGGCCGCCATCCCCTTCCACGGGCCCCGGCAGGCCGGTGTGACGGCGCCCCAGCAGCCGGCCACCCAACTGCTGGCCCTGGACCTCCCCCAGACCTCCGCCGCCGCCGACCGGCAGACCCTGCGCACCGTCCTCGACGAGCTGACCCACACTCTCGCCATGGCGGCTTCCGATGCCCCGTCGGATGCCCGGCTGCAGGGCGTCGGTACCACCCGACTCACCTCGCTGGTCGGCGTCGGCCCGGGGCTGGCCACCCGGCTCGGCCTCGACGTCCCCGCCGGGCTCGCCGAGTTGCCCCCCTTCCCCGGCGACCGGCTGGATCAGGCCCGCGGCGGCGGCGACCTGCTGCTCCAGCTGTGCGCCGCCGACCGCTGGACGCTGACCGTGGTCGCCGAACTCGCCGCCACCGCGGCCAAGGCCGCCGGCGCCACCCCGCGCTGGAGCCAGTCCGGCTTCCTGTCCGTGACCGCCCCGGGGACCACCCCGCGCAACCTGTTCGGCTTCAAGGACGGCACCGCCAATCCCGGTCCGGCGCAGGACGAGCAGTTCGTCTGGGGCCCGCCCGGCGCGCACCAGAACGGCACGGTGCTGGTCTACCGCCGGATCCGGATGGACGTGGCCGGCTTCGCTGCCCTGCCCGCGGACCAGCGCGACCGGACGATCGGCCGCCACGAGAGTGACGGTGTCCCGCTCACCGGTACCACCGAGCACGACGACCCGGACATCTACGCGAAGAACCCGGACGGCTCCTACGTGATCCCCGCCAACGCCCACGTCCGGCTCACCAGCCCCCGCCTCGACGGCGGTGCCCGGATGCTCCGACGCGGCTACAGCTACGACGACGGCCCGACCGACCGCGGCCTGCTGTTCTGCGCCTTCATGCGCGATCCCGCTCAATTCGTCCGGGTTCAGGACCGCTTGGCCACCCGCGACGCCCTCACCCCCTTCCTCCAGCACCAGGCCTCAGCCGTGGCCTACGTCCTGCCCGGCGCCGCGGTAGGCGGTAGCCTCGGCGCGCCGCTCTGGGCGTAGGGACGCCGGCGGCATCCGCCCGGGGCCTCCCTTACCTGAGGAACATGTCCCGCCCTCCACCGCCATCACCCGGTCGAAGTGCTCGCCCTCCGCCTCGTCGACCTCCATCAGCGCGAGCAGGCCGACATGGGCCACCGCGGTGTCCAGCCGCCCGGACCGTCGAGGTCGGTGGCCGCGACGCGGCACCCTCGGCGGCGAAACGGACGGCACCCGATCAGGTCGAGCACGGACTGGACCGGGGATGGATGTTGATAAACGTTCAGGTCTGTTGACCAGTGTTCTTCAGTATGATCAGATCCGTTGGGTCCTGTTCACAACGGCCCAGCGAATCGGGGAGCAATGGCCGCAGTCAGAAGGCTCGCAGTGTTGATCGGCCCCGGCGGATCGGTGCCCATGACCGAGATCGCCCAGACGGCCGACGGACGGCTGCCGCTGGCCTTCCTCACCGATCGCACCGACCGTGGCGCCAACGCCCCCGTGCTGCACGCGATGGCCGTCTCGCTCGCGCCGACCGAGCGGGTCGACTTCCAGGACCCGGCCGCCTGCCTGCGGGCCCTGCGCCGGCTCGGCGCGACGGCGGTGACCACCTTCCTCCCCCGACTCGCCCCCCTGGCGGCCGGCCTGCACAGCCGGCTCGCGGACGGCGTCGCGAGCGGACCGGATCAGCCGCAGGGGCCCTGGCCGGTGGAGGGGCCGTGGCGCGCGAGCGGGCCCGGCGGCCGGGCCGCCGGGCACCCGACCCCGACGGACCGGCCGGACAACGTGGAGCGGGCGACCGGCCAGCCGGCGGGCTACTCGGCCGACCCGCCGGCGGACCTGATGTCGGTGGAGATGCTGCGCAACTCCGGTGCCCGGTGGGGTTCGCGACTGGCCTTCGTCACCGACCGGCCCTGCCCCGTCGGTCCGGGCCGCGAGAGCGGTCTGCTCGCCCCCAGCTCCCGCTGCCCCGACCTGACCGACCGGGCCAGCGCGGCCGCCGCGCAGGCCGTGAGCCGACGACCGGCCAGCGGCGGGGCGTTCCGGGCGACCGCCAGGCTGACCGCCGACGGCCCCGAACTCCTCGACGTCACCGGCACCCTGGGCCCTCTGGTGGCCCGCGCCGCCCGGTTCGGGGCCGGCGAGGACCTGACCTGGCTGGCGCTGGCCTGCGCCGCCCGCCTGCCCGACGTGCCGCTGCCGGAGCAACTGACCTGGCGGCGCTGCGTGGCCGCCCTGCTGCTGCCGCCCCCACCCGGCGCCCACACCGTGGTCAGCGCCCCCTCCCGCCGTCATCTGCTGCGCCTGCGCAATGTCCTGACGGTTGATCAACTCAGCTGTGCGGGCGACAGGGTGGCCGACTGGGCCGGCGCGCCGGGCGGCTCCGTGGCCACCGTCTGGCTGGCCGCCGACGACCACCAGACGCTCCGGCGCCGGTTCGTCGACACGGCGGCCCTGCTGAACGAGGCCTTCGCCTTCGCGGACGTCTCCGGGGCCCCGGTGCGGGACGGACGGTGGCTCCGCTCGCTCACCTCCGCCGACCCCTCGCACGGCCACGCCGACCGCGGACCGACGTCACGTCATGTCAGTTCGGCGGAACCGAACCGGGCGAGGTAGTGCCAGACCCGCTTGAGCGCCTGCGGGTCATGGTGGCCGGACCGGGCGGCCTCCCCGACGATCCGCGGGTCCAACCGACCCCGCTCGGCGATCTCGGCGCCCAGCTCGACGAACTCCGCTCCCCGGTAGTCGGGGTGGCGGCGGAGCTCGTCCACCGAGAGCCGGAAGCCGCCGTGCCACTCGAGCGGGCACGGCAGCTCGTGGGCCTGCTCCTCGACGGCGGTGCCGCGGTAGCTCGGGTCGAGGACCAACGCCTCGACGTGCACGTCCAGTTGGACGGCCCCGTGGATCTGCGCCTCGACGTAGTCGTCGAGCGCGTCGCGGTGGTCCGCCGCGGCGAGCTCCACCAACGACATCGCCTGGCAGACGCCGAAGTCGACGGGCTCCGTGAAGCTGTCGGGGTAGCAGAAGGTGGAGCGCGCGTGGGACCGGGCGGTCAGCCGGAAGTGCGCGGAGCCGAAGCGTGGCGCGGCGCCGACCGTTCGACGGCGGAAGTTGAGCGCGCCGTAGACCGGCCGCTCGCTCGCCGGCGCCTCGTCGTACGCGCCGCCGAAGATCCGGCTCTCCCAGCGCCAACGCTCGCCGCCGGGGTGGGCGGTCAGGCCACCGTTGCTGGTCCCGGTGACGAACTGCGGGCGGTAGGCGCCCTGCTGGGCCAGCGCCGACAGGATGGGCTGCCCATCGACCGCCCGGTCCGGGTGGAAGTTCAGCGTGGTGCGCAGCCGCTGGTCGATCGGCCCCCCGGCGGCGCGGGCGGCGACGTGCCGGATGGCCCGGGCCTGGGGGGTCTCGGCGGCGAAGGTGCTCATCGCGGCAGTCTGCCGTGTCGTGGTCGCCGGCGCTGTGGAGTCGGTCACACCTGCGGGTGACCGTGCGGGGCACGAGCGTTGGTCTGCGCACGATCCGGTCGGAGCGGCGGCGGACGGTGGTTGACGACGCGTCGCCTTCCGGCCGGGTGGCTCGTTGGTGCTGAGTGGACTACAACGCCCGCTCGACACCGAGCCGTACCGGCCGTCCCTCGCACCCCGCCCCGCGGTGGCCGGCGGGGGTGACCCGGGCCGCCCTCGCCACCCTGGGAGTCGCGACCCTGCTGACGCTGGCCGCCTGCGCGGACGACGAACCGGCCACCCGGCTCGCCGACGCCGCCACCGCGTCGGCCGGTTCGGGGTCGGGCGGCGGGTCCACGGCGCCGTCGGCGGGCACGGAGCCGGGGCACGGCCCGCTCGGCTCGCTGGGCCGGCTCAGCCGCACCGGACTGGCGGGTGTGCGGGAGTCGGATGCGCCGATCTCCCCCGGAGCGCCGGGCGGCAGCCCCGCACCGGGCGCGGGGCAGACCACGGGCGGCCAGCAGCCGGCGGGCCCCGAACAGGCCGGGGGCCCCCGG
>NZ_BAAALF010000297.1:0-6631 GCF_039528135.1 Kitasatospora nipponensis
CCCTACGCTCCGAACCCTCCCAGAGCGTCTCGCTCAGCCGCCTCTACTTCCTGTAACCCGCCCCCACTGCTGAGGACCTGCCGATGACCACCCCCGCCTCGCTCGGTTACTCGATGCCCGCCGAATGGGCCCCGCACGAGCGCACCTGGATGGCCTTCCCGACCGACAACCAGACCTTCGACAGCCCCGAGCACCTGCACGCCGCCCGGCTGGCCTGGGCGCAGGTCGCCAACACGATCGTGCGCTACGAGCCGGTCACGCTGGTCGTCAACGTCGGCGAGACCAAGGCCGCCCGGGAGTACCTGAGCGAGGAGGTCGAGATCGTCGAACGCCCGCTGGACGACGCCTGGATGCGCGACATCGGCCCCACCTTCCTGACCGACGGCCGGGGTTCGCTCGCCGCCGCCGACTGGATCTTCAACGGCTGGGGCGCGCAGTCCTGGGCCTCCTGGGAGCACGACCAGCACATCGCCGAGCAGATCAGCGAGTTGACCGGCGTGCGGCGCTTCGCCTCGCGGCTGATCAACGAGGGCGGCGGCATCCACGTGGACGGCGAGGGCACGGTGCTGGTCACCGAGACCGTCCAGCTCGGCGAGGGACGCAACGCGGACTGGACCAAGGAGGAGGTGGAGGCCGAACTGCACGCCCACCTCGGCACCACCAAGGCGATCTGGCTGCCGCGCGGACTCACCCGCGACTACGACGAGTTCGGCACCCGCGGGCACATCGACATCGTGGCCTCCTTCGTCCGCCCGGGCGTGGTGCTCGCCCACGTCCAGCCCGACCCGGCCCACCCCGACCACGAGGTCTGCCAGGAGCTGGTGGCGATCCTGCGCTCCGCCACCGACGCCCGCGGCCGCCGCCTGGAGGTCATCGAACTCCCCGCCCCCACCGTCCTGGAGGACGAGGACGGCGAGCCGGTCGACTACTCCTACATCAACCACTACGTCGCCAACGGCGCCGTGATCCTCTGCGCCTTCGACGACCCCCGCGACCAGGAGGCCGCCGCCGTCCTGGCCGAGGCCTTCCCCGACCGCACGATCGAACTCGTCGACGCCCGCGAGATCTTCGCCAACGGCGGCGGCATCCACTGCATCACCCAGCAGCAGCCGAAGGCGTGAGCCACCCCGGGTGACCCCGGGACCCACGCCCCCGCCGGGCCGCCCCGCCGGGCGGCCCGGTCACTTCCGCCAGAAGAGGTGGTGCGTCACGCCGCTGGGGCTGGGCACCACCTCCAGGTGGAACCGGTCGAGCAACTCGTCGGGGGACTCCCACAGCCGCAGGCCCTTGCCGAGCTCGACCGGCGAGACCACCACGTGCAGGGTGTCGACGAGGTCCGCGTCGAGGAACTCCCGAATGGTGCTGACCCCGCCACCGAGCCGGACGTCCTGGCCCTGCGCCGCCTCCCGGGCCCGTGCCAGCACGGTGGCCGGGTCGCCCTCGACGAAGTGGAACGTGGTGTCGCAGAGCGTGAAGGACGGGCGCGCGTGGTGGGTCATGACGAACACCGGGGTCCGGAACGGCGGCTCCTCCCCCCACCACCCGCGCCACTCGTGATCGCGCCAGGGCCCGCGCTGGGGGCCGAACTTGTTGCGGCCCATGATCTCGGCGCCGATGTTGCGGGCGAAGTCACGGGTGAAGTGGTCGTCGAGCCCCCGGCTCCCCCCGGGGTCGGTGCGCATCGGCCAGCTCGCCGTCGCCCCGGCCCAGGCGAACAGCCGCTCGGGACGGTCGAGACCGAACGGCCGCTCGAGACTCTGATCCTCGCCGGCGGCGACGCCGTCACTCGAGACGTTGAAGTTCTGGACCCTCAGAAGTTGAACCACGCGTTCCTCCGGTGCTGTCGGACGACGACGGTCGGACTGGTGCGAGCACCATCCCACCCGCCACCGACATCGCCGGTTCCCCCCGCGCTTCCTGCGGCAGAGCCTACGATCCCGGTGTGACCGAACCCTCGCAGTACGAGCTCGAAGCGTGGCGTGACATCCGGCGTTTCCGGGGCCGCCCCCTGTCACGGAAGATGGGCGAGGCCGGTGAGCAACTGGCCGTCGGCGCAGCGAACCTCGGCAGGCGCGCGGCCAGGCGACTGGAGAACCACCCGCGGGCCCACTCCGCCCTGACGCGCGGAGGGGACATCGTCGCCAAGGGCGCCCAGAAGGCGGGCACCGCCGCGCGCGGGGCCACCGAGGCGCTGCCCGACTGGAGCAGCGCGGTCGTCCAGTCCACCCGGCAGACCGTGGGGCGGCTGTCGCGAGCGGGGCTGACCCCCGCACGCGTGGTGAAGCGCCATCAGAAGCACGGCCACGACGTGACGTCGCTGGCCGACCTGCGCCGGCTGGACCTGGAGCAGATCGACACAGCCCGGGGCCGCGCGGTCAGTTGGTACTACCCGGCCGTCGCGGCACTGTCGGGAGCGACGGCGGGGCTGGTGATCTCGGGTGGCGGGCTGGCCGTCGCCGCCTCCGCGGGGGCGGCGGCAGCACCCTCGGGAGGCGTGATCGTGGGCGCCCTCGCGGGCGACGCCGCGGTCGTCCTCGCACTGGCGTCCCGGGTGGTCGGCCATGTGTCGCTGTTCTACGGCTACGACCCCGAATCGCCCGCCGAGAAGCTCTTCGTGATGTCCGTGGTCAACGCCGGCACGGCGGTGTCGGCCTCCGCCAAGACCGCCGCGATGAGCGACATATCCCGGCTCACCCAGGCCCTGGTGCGCGGCAAGGGGTGGGACGTCCTGGGCGAGTCCGTGGTCACCAGGGTCTCCCAGCAGTTCGCCAGGGCCTTCGGCATTCGCCTCACCAAGAAGGGCCTGGGCAAGGTCGTCCCCGGAGTCGGGATCCTCGTGGGCAGCACCCTCAACTGGTCCACGCTGGAGCGGATCGTCGACACCGCCGACCTGGCCTACCGGCGCCGCTTCCTCATCGAGAAGTACCCGCGCCTGGGCGACGAGGAAGCGAGCGGTTCGTTCCTCGACGCCGACGAGGAGGCCGACGAGGAGGCCGTGGACTCCGCCGACGAGCCGATCAGCGTCCTCGCCGAACTCGCCAGGGCGGGCGGCCCCGACCTCCCCTGATCCGGCGACGGAGTGTGCGGCGGACGTGGCGCGGAAGTCGGCCGGCCCGACGTCGGCCGGTCCGACGTCCGCCGGCCCTCTCGCCCGCGGGCCGGGCCCGGAGGCGGGTGACCGCCCGACGGGTCCGGCCGCCGGGGCTCAACTGACCGGGCGTTCCCAGGTGGCGCGCCAGGTGGCGGGGCCGACGATGCCGTCGGCGGTGAGGGGCCAGCCGTTGCTGGTGGAGTCCTGTTGGAACTGCACGCAGGTGTCGTGGCTCTGCTGGCCGTACCAGCCGTCGACGCCGATCGGCCAGCCGCGGTCCGCCATCCGCTGCTGCCAGGTGCGGACGTTGTCGTCGTGCAGGAGGGGGTCCTGGAGGCTCAGGTACTCCTGCGGCCAGGCAGGGGCGGTGGGACCCGGGGGTGCACCGCCACCGCTGCGGCCACCGCCGGAACCGGGGCCCGGACCGGAGCCGGAGCCGCCCGGGCGGGGGGCGCCGGCCTGGACCCAGGCGTAGAGCGGGGTGCCCGGGCAGTCGGTGGCGTAGCCGTCCCGGTGGCCCTTGATCTCCTGGCCGGCGCCGCCGAGTTGGCGCAGCCACTCGATCGCGTCGCGCAGGCCGCCGAGCATCGCGTCGGTCGGCTGGGTGAGACCGGAGTCGCCGACCATGCCGCAGACCGCGTAGTGCGCGAGGTTGAGCGGCTGGTTCCCGTTGGCGCCGGTCTCGTGGTGCAGGCCGCGGCCCTCGAAGACGTCACCGTGCGGGCAGACCACGGCGTTGTAGGCGATGTCGATCCAGTTCTGGACGGGGTCGGCCAGGTGCGCGGCCTGGATGGCGCGCACCCGCCCGGCACACCGCTCGTGGTGGTCCGGCAGGTCGGAGGGCACCTCGGTGCCCTCGTAGTGGATCTTCACTCCCTGCGTCGTGTCGACGAAGCGCCAGGCGCTCTTGGGTGGTTGGGCGCCCCATTGGGCGCGGGTGACCAGCAGCATCGGCCGTCCTCTCGATGCGGGTTCTGCCAATCAGGCTACTGATCGCAGGCGCACGACTGTCGCTTTCTGCCCATCTGTCGCTCCAATGGGTGATCAAGAATATGAACGTACTACCAGCTCATCAGGTCACTACCTGGCGGACCGCGCGGACCGGACCGCCCCGGGTCCAGCCGTACAGTGAGAGGCGATCATCCTCTCCCCCTCCCCCAGCACTCCAGGAGCCGCAGCATGGCGCAGGAGGTCCGACCCCGGCGACCGGCGCGGCCGCGGGAGGAGGTGCTGGCGGCGGCGATGGCCGCGATCGCCGAGCACGGGCTGGCCAGGCTGACCATGGCCGGGCTCGGCAAGCAGCTGCAGATGAGCGCCGGGCACCTGCTCTACTACTTCGGCAGCAAGGACCAGCTGCTACTGGAGACGCTGCGCTGGAGCGAGGAGCAGCTCGGCGTGCGCCGCCGGGCCGTGCTCGCCGCCACCGGCCTGACCGCGTGGGAACGGTTCGCCGCGTACGCCGACCTCTACCTGCCGGACGGGCCCGGCGACCCGCGCTGGATCCTCTGGGTCGAGGTGTGGGGCCGCTCGCCGGCCAGTGCGGAGATCCGGCAGGGGCAGCTGGAGATCGAGGCGCCCTGGCAGGCCGACCTGGAGGCGCTGATCCGCGACGGCGCGGCCGAGGGCACCTTCGCACCCGGACCGGCCGGCGAGCGCGCGGTGCAGGTGCGGGCCGTGCTGGACGGTTTCTCGGTCCCGCTGGCGATCGGCCTGCCGCAGGTCCGGCGCACGGAGACGCTGGCCCGGGTCACCGCGGTGGCCACCGCCCTGCTCGGCACCCCGGCCCACCCGGCCGGCTGACGGGACCCACGAGCCGGCAGCGAGGGGCCGGGCTTTCACCGTGGGGGCGGAGCCGGTACATTTTGAACATGTTCAAAATGATGACCGGGGGGCCGTCCCATGTCCGTCGCACCACGTCCACGTCGCATCGGGGCATGGCCGCACGCCGACCGCACCCGGGCCCGCCTGCTCGTGGCGCTGGCCGGGGCGACCTGGTTGCCGTGGGTCTGGAAGTACCTCTGGGCGGACCCCGCCTATGACCCGGTGCTGTCCCTCCTGCTCATCGGGGTGACGCTGCTGCCACTGGCGGTACGGGGGCAGCTGGGCTTCCGCCGCACGTGCTGGACCGTCGCGGGCCTGATGGTCTTCGCCGCACTGGCGACCGGTCCGTACGCGATCATCATGCTGCCACTGGGCGCCGTCCTCTGTCCGGCCGCCGTCCTGCTGCTGATCGCCGCCCGGGAGAGCGTGGGCCGCACCGCCGCCGTCGTCGGGGTGCTGGCGGCACTGCCGTCCCTGCTGCTCACCATCGCCAGGTTCTCCACGTCGGGCCCCGGGTGAGATCGGATCAGTCGCTCCAGAGGGCGACGGCGGTGCGGTCGTCCGCGTAGCCCTTGGCCCGCACCTGGACCTGGCGCAGGAAGTCGACCGTGCCCGGCGGGTGCGGGTGCGACCAGTGGGTGGCCAGGAAGTGCGCGACGGCCGGTTCCTCGGCGATCGGCTCGGCCAGGCCCGGCGAGCAGAGCAGCAGGATGTCGCCCGGGGTGGCCGGAACCAGCCGGAAGCGGAACGGCCGCGGCTCGGGCACCGGCGCGGGACCGTCCGGGTGGTGCAGCAGCCGGGCCGCGTAGGCGTCGATCCAGTGCCCGGCGCGCAGCAGGTAGAGGCCGCCCGGACCGAGGCCGAAGACCGCCCGGTGGGTGGCCTGCGGGTCGAGCGAGACGAGCAGGCAGTGCAGCGACCCGGCGTCCGGGGCGAGCGTGCGCAGGCCGGCGGCGGCCCGGGCGGTCAGCCGCTGGAGCCCGTAGCGGAGCCGGTCGCGGGCGCCCGAGCGCAGGTCGGCGGCGAGCTCGGCGCGGCTGCGGCCGATCGCCTCGGCCAGGTGCGCGGCGGCCTGCCGCAGCGTGTCCGAGAACGGGACCTCGCCCGTGGGGACGTCGGTGAGGGTGGCGTCGTGGCCGTCCGCGAGCGTGGCGTCATGGCCGTCCGCCGGGCTCGTACGCGGGTCGCTCCGCGGGTCGGTCCTGGGGTCGACGCGCGGATCGGCCACCGGGCGGGCCCGGCTGCCGAGGACGGCGAGCAGCAGCCCGTCCGGGGCCTCGCCGAACCGGGTGACGAGCAGCGCGTCGCCCCGGGGCTCGCCGCGGTAGCGGGCGGAGTCGCCGCGGATCGAGGCGGCACGCAGGGTGAAGCCGGGGTACTGGGCGCCGTCGAGGGCGGTGTCCGGGACCACCGCCGTCATCCGCTCGGGCGCGCCGGCGGGCAGCGCGGTGGGCTCCGGACCGTAGACCGGCGGCCGGCTCCCGACGTGCGGGGTGGGGGCGGGGGTGCGCGCCGCCTTGGTGAACACCGGCCGCGGAGGCTCGGGGGCGACGGGGTCGGGGGCGGGCGCGGGGGCCGGGGGGACCGCGGGAGCCGGAGCGACCGCGGCAGCCGGAGGAACCGGAGCGGGGGCGGGCGCGGGGGGCGGCGCGGGAGCGGGCGCGGGCGCCCGGGTGCGGCGGCTGGCCCGCAACTACGCGGACGCCTGGCGCGAGCCGG
>NZ_BAAALF010000298.1:0-6606 GCF_039528135.1 Kitasatospora nipponensis
CCGAGGCGGACCAGGGCGTCGTCGTCGACGATCATGGCGCGGATCATGTGGTGGTGCCGTTCTGTGCGGTGCTGCCGGTGGGGTGGGGAACGCGCGCGGTCAGCCGCCAGGCACCTGCTCCGGCGGCGCCCGCGGCGAGCCCGCCGAGGCGCTCGTGCAGGTGCGCGGCGCCCGGCCGGTCGGTGGGCTCCTTGGCCAGGCAGGCCCCGATCAGCGGGGCGAGCGGCGCCGGGACCTGGCTGAGGTCCGGCTCCTCGTGCACCACCCGGTAGAGCATCACCTCGGAGGAGGCGCCGGAGCCGAACGGCGTGTCACCGGTCAGCGCGTAGGCGAGCGTCGCGCCGAACGCGAAGACGTCGGTGGCCGGCGTGACCGCCGCGCCACGGACCTGCTCGGGCGCCAGGAAGCCGGGGGAGCCGACCGCCGTGCCCACGTGGGTCAGCGTGCTGGCGCCGCGCGACCAGGCGATGCCGAAGTCGATGATCCGCGGACCCTTGGGGGAGAGCAGGATGTTGGAGGGCTTCAGGTCGCGGTGCACCACACCGGCCTCGTGGACCTTCACCAGGCCCTCCGCCAGGGCGGCCCCGATCCGCGCGACCTCCGGCCACGGCAGCGGGCCCTCGTCGCCGACCCGCTTGTAGAGCGAGGGGCCGGGCACGTAGGTGGTGGCCAGCCAGGGGCGGTCCGCCTCGATGTCGGAGCCCACCACCCGGGCCGTGCAGCCGCTGCGGATCCGTGAGGCGGCGGCGATCTCACGGGCGAACCGGGTACGGAACTCGGCGTCCTCGGCCAGCTCGGCGCGGATCAGCTTCAGCGCCACCCGCTGGCCCTTGCGGTCGGAGCCCAGGTAGACCACGCCCATCCCGCCGGCGCCGAGCCGCCGGTGCAACCGGTAGGGGCCGACGATGCGGGGGTCCTCACGCCTCAGCCGCATCATCGCCATGTCGTTCCCGTCAGCCCGTGAGGCGGGCAACCCGTGTGGTGGACCCCGTACTGCTGGGGCGTCGTCAGTTCCGGCCGCAGCCGGACGCCGTTCGTGTCGAGCACAGCTTACGGAACGTCGGCTGCGGTGTGCTGATACGCAACACGCGAACCGCCGGTGGGATTGTCCGACCCGGGGTGCGGGGCCGCACGGAACGGCCTGCCTCAGGGGTCCGTCTCAGGGTTCTCCCGGGGGTGGATCATGCCTGGGTCCACCCCGGGTAGTACTCCAGGAGGACCCGACTCATCCTCCCGGACAGCTCTGGAACGGTACGGAGGCATGACGTCACCCTCCTTGCCCCGCCCTAGTGTTGAGCACAGCGGTGGACGGGGCACTCGTCCCCCGAGGTCATCCGTCCACCGCGACCACCTTCGACCGACCGACCGGTCCCTCCGCGCGAGCCAACACCGGGGCAGGAGCAGCACCATGGCCATGCAGATCACGGGAGCCTCCAAGCCGCGCTCGCTGGTCGCCCGGTTCGCCCGGACCCAGCGGCCCGCCGCCGGGGAGCGGCACCCGGCCGTCGCGCTGGCGATCGCCCTGCCCTGCGCCGTCGCGCTGATCCTGCTCTTCGGCGGCTGGGAGCAGATGCTGGCGCAGACCAGGGCGGTGGCCGACCTGATCGGGCGTTGATCCCAGGGGACAGGGATCGGCGCCGGCCGGTGGCGCGCAGCCCTCGCGGTGATCCGCGGACGGGCGGACCCAAGGGTGATGCGCACCCCGGCCACCACGAGTGCCGTGCACGGACGCCGGTGAGGGCCTCCGTGCACGGCACCTGGCTGTGCAGCCTCAGCAATCCCGCACCAACGCCGAAGGGCCGCGGTCCCGTTGGGGAACCGCGGCCCTTCGTCACCACTGCTGTGCGCGATACTGGGATCGAACCAGTGACCCCTACCGTGTCAAGGTAGTGCTCTCCCGCTGAGCTAATCGCGCCTGTCCGACGTGCCGGGGCACCTCGTCCGGGCTGGTGGCCGTACCGGGGACGGCCGGTGGTCCCGAAGGACCGGTGCGCGATACTGGGATCGAACCAGTGACCCCTACCGTGTCAAGGTAGTGCTCTCCCGCTGAGCTAATCGCGCCTGTCCGACGTGCTGGAGCACATCGTCCCGGCTGGTGGCCGCGCCCCGAGGGCGTGACCGGGAGCCCCGAGGGGCTCGAAGATCTCGAAAGACCTGTGCGCGATACTGGGATCGAACCAGTGACCCCTACCGTGTCAAGGTAGTGCTCTCCCGCTGAGCTAATCGCGCGGGAAGACCCCCGGCCAGGCCGGGGGACCTCTGTGAGGTGGAGACGGGATTTGAACCCGTGTACACGGCTTTGCAGGCCGTTGCCTCGCCTCTCGGCCACTCCACCAGGCAACTTCGTTTGAACCATACCAGGAAGAACGATCATGCTGTCCTTCGCCGAGCGGACGACGAGATTCGAACTCGCGACCCTCACCTTGGCAAGGTGATGCTCTACCAACTGAGCCACGTCCGCCTGTCTTCCGGGCTCTTCCCCGCCTCTTGGCGGCTCCGTTTCCCGGCGACGTGTTGAACTTTAGCGGAAACCTGGGCCAGCTCAAATTCCGTATCCGCAGCGTGCCGCAGGGTGCCCCCGCCGGCCGCCCACCGCACCCCCGCCGCGGACCCGCCGCACCCGCCCCGCGCACCCGCCGCACCCCGGCCACCGGCCCGCCCCCGCCGCCCCGCGCGTCCTCCCAGGTCAGCAGCGTCCACCGGGCCCGGCCCCGGCCCCGGCCGCCCTCCCACCGGGGCCGGGGCGCCCCGCCGACCTAGACTTTCGAGTACCGCAGCCCCCACCCGCCGGACCCACCCCATGCCCGGTGCGGCCGCCGAGAACAACCCGGGAGAACCGTGTCCGCCCCGAGACCCGCCCTACGCCCCGACCAGCCGATGGCCCGCTTCGGCGGCCGGCTCGCCACCGGGCTGTGCGAGGTGACCGACGACCCGGCCGCCCTGGAGAGTGGCGGCTGGTGGGCGGTCGCCCACGACTTCGAAGGCCGGCTCAGCTGCGCCCGCTTCGCCGACGTGCGGCCCGACCCGACCCCCGCCCCGGCCGCCCACCGCTGGCAGGGCCCCGACCCGGCCGGCTGGCACACCTCGCTCGACCGCGCCGCCTACACCGCCGGGGTCCGCCGCATCCGCGAGCACATCGCCGCCGGCGAGGTCTACCAGGCCAACCTCTGCCGGGTCCTGAGCGCCCCGCTGCCCGACCCCGACCGCAGCGACATCGACGCGCTCACCGCCCTGCTCGCCCAGGGCAACCCGGCGCCCTACGCCGGCACCCTGCGACTGCCCGAGCACGGCGTCGAGATCGCCACCGCCTCACCCGAGCTCTACCTGCGCCGCGAGGGCGACACCGTCTCCTCCGGCCCGATCAAGGGCACCGGACGCACCGAGGGCGACCTGCTGGAGAAGGACCACGCCGAGAACGTGATGATCGTGGACCTGGTCCGCAACGACCTCGGCCGCGCCTGCGCCACCGGCACCGTGACCGTCCCGGACCTGTGCGTGGTCGAGAAGCACCCCGGACTGGTCCACCTCGTCTCCACCGTCGAGGGCACCCTGCGCCCCGGCGCCGGCTGGCCCGACCTGCTCACCGCCAGCTTCCCGCCCGGCTCGGTCACCGGCGCGCCCAAATCCAGCGCGCTGCGCATCATCGAAGCCCTGGAGCCGGCCCCGCGCGGCCCGTACTGCGGAGCGGTCGGCTGGGTGGACGCCGACCGCGGCCGCGCCGAACTCGCCGTCGGGATCCGCACGTTCTGGATCGACCGGAGCCACCCGGGCGCGCCCGTACTGCACTTCGGCACCGGCGCCGGGATCACCTGGGGCTCCGACCCCGAGCGCGAGTGGGAGGAGACCGAACTCAAGGCGGCGCGCCTGGTCGCGATAGCGTCGGGCCAGCATCCGCAGGAGTCGGACCTCGCCCGACCTGCGGACCCCCACCTCCGAGGAGTGACCCGATGATCTGGCTCAATGGCGCGCTGGTGGACGAGTCGCGCGCCGAGGTCTCCGTGCTCGACCACGGACTCACCGTCGGCGACGGCGTCTTCGAGACCATCAAGACCGTGGACGGACAGCCCTTCGCGCTCACCCGCCACCTCGAGCGCCTGGCCCGCTCCGCCGCCGGCCTGGGCCTGCCGGCCCCCGACCTCGACGCCGTCCGCAAGGGCTGCCAGTCCGTCGTCGAGGCCACCCCGCTGCCGCTGGGCCGCCTGCGGATCACCTACACCGGCGGCCTGTCCCCGCTCGGCTCCGACCGCGGCGACGCCCCGCCCACCCTGGTCGTCGCGATCGGCGCCGCCGCCGTGCGCCCGCAGACCACCGCGGTCAGCACCGTCGCCTGGACCCGCAACGAACACAGCGCGGTCGCCGGCCTGAAGACCACCTCGTACGCCGAGAACGTGGTCGCCCTCGCCCACGCGCACCGCGCCGGCGCCTCCGAAGCCCTGTTCGCCAACACCGCCGGACACCTCTGCGAGGGCACCGGCTCCAACGTCTTCGTGGTCCTCGGCGGCAGACTGCTCACCCCGCCGCTCTCCTCCGGCTGCCTGGCCGGCATCACCCGCGCCCTGGTCGCCGAGTGGTGCGGCGCCGAGGAGGCCGAGCTGCCCTACGACGTGCTCCGCGAGGCCGACGAGGTCCTGCTCACCTCGACCCTGCGCGACGTCCAGGCGGTGGCCCGGATCGACGACCGCGAGCTGCCCGCCCTGGGCCCGGTCACCCGCGCCGCGATGGCCACCTTCGCCGCCCGCTCCGCCGCCGACATCGACCCCTGACCACACCGCCCGGCCCGCCGGGCCCCCAGGGCGCCCGCCGCGGCCACCACGGCCCCACGAGCGCCCCGGGGCATAGCCGGGCCCCGGCGGGGAACAGAGCTGCCATGACGACCACCCTGCGCCCCGCCGGCCCCGAGGAGCGACTCCCGGACGGCGGGCGCGGCCGTCGCTGGCTGGTCTGCGCCAACGGCCGCCCGGTCGGCGGCCTCCACACCTCCGCCCACCCGCACGGCGCGCGCTGCACCGGCCGGATCGACCACCTGGAGATCACCGAGGGCCGGCGCCGCGGCCGCGGCACCGTCGCCGCGCTGGCCGCCGAGGAGGTGCTGCGGTCCTGGGGCTGCTACCGGGTCGAGGTCACCGTGCCGGTCGAGTCCACCGAGGCGCTGGCCCTGGCCCACCTGCTCGGCTACACCGAGACCAACCGCAAGCTGGCCAAGGAACTCCGTCAACCACCGGCGCCCGCACCGAACCTGACGGTCCGTCCGATCAGCGCCGCGGACTTCCCGCAGTGGCTCGCCGCCACCAAGGCCGAGTACCGCGCGCACCTCGTGCTGGCCGGCCTCACCGAGCGCCAGGCGCACGAGCGCTGCGAGGCCGACCACGCCCAGCTGCTGGCCGCCGGACCCGCCACCCCCGGCGTGGCACTGCGCCGACTGCTGGCCCACGGCGAGCCGGTCGGCAGCCTCTGGCTCGCCCTGCACGACGGGCGGCTGGCGGACGGGCGCCCGCTGGCCTGGGTGATGACCGTGGAGGTCGACGCGCACGCCCGCGGAAACGGCTACGGCCGTGAGCTGATGCTCACGGCCGAACGCGAGTGCCTCGCCGCCGGGATCCGCGACCTCGGCCTGAACGTCTACACGGCCAACGAGCCGGCCCTGCGCCTGTACGCCTCGCTCGGCTACCGGATCACCCGCCGGGTGCTCGCCAAGCCGCTCTGAGGCCCTGCTCAGCCCTCCAGCAGGGCCACGATCCGCTCCCGCAGACCCTGCTGGCTCTTCCCGCCGTCCAGCCGCTGCCCCGCCACCACGTACGTCGGCGTGCCGCTCACCCCGATCGCCTTGCCCTCGGCCTGGTCCGCGTCCACCGCCAGCGTGTGCCGGCCGTCGATCAGCGCCAGCTCGACCTCCTCGGCGTCCAGCCCCAGCTCGCCGGCCACCTCGACCAGCAGCTCGGGACCGCGCCGCTCCAGCTCCGTCACCCGGGCCAGCACCGCCTCCACGAACGGCCACCCACGGCCCTGGACGAAGGCCTCCTCGGCCGCCTCGGCGGCCGCGTAGGCGTGCTTGTGCTTCTCCAGCGGGAAGTGCCGCAGCACGATCGGCAGCGCGTCGCCGTAGCGCTCACGCAGCGCGCGGACATCGTCGAGCGCCGTGCGGCAGTCCGGACACTGCAACTCGCACCAGAGCTCGAGGCGGGGGAGGGAACCTTCGGTCATGGGCCCAGTGTTCCACTAGCAGGGACCCTGATCGGACCAGGACGGGAGAGGCCATGCCCAGCAGCGAGGGGACCGCGCGCCGAGGAGAGCCATGCTGACCGGCGCCATCTGCTACGCCCTGACCGTCGCCGGCCTGGTCGTCGCCGGCCTGCACGCGGTACGCCGGCGCTGGCGCTCCGCGGTGCGCTGGAGCGCCGTGGCGCTGCTGCCGGCCGGGATCTACCTCACCGGACTGGTCCCGGTCGGCAGCACGATCGGCCACGCGATCGGCGACTGGGCCACCAAGCTGGTCTTCGACCCACGGGTGTGGACCGGCGTCGGCCTGATCGGCCTGTCCGTACTGCTCCTGCTGGCCTCCCGGCTCGGCGCCGGGCGCCGGGCGGCCAGCGAGCTCACCGAGGCGGG